>JAESTG010000280.1 GCA_016763715.1 Flavobacteriaceae bacterium | reverse complement strand
TTACTTTAACCGTAACAGATGTAAACGGAAACGTTTCAACCTGTGTAGCAGTAGTAACTGTAGAAGACGATGTAGCTCCAGTAGCAGTATGTCAGAACATTAATGTGTTCTTAGACGCTTCTGGTAGTGTTACAATCACCGCCGCCGATGTAGATGGTGGTTCAACAGATGCTTGTGGTATCGCTAGCCTGGCTATCGATGTCGACACTTTTATATGTGACGCTGATCTTGGTCCAAACAATGTGACCTTAACGGTAACGGATGTTAATGGAAATGTTAGCACTTGTGTGGCAGTAGTAACGGTAATCGATGATATCGATCCAATCATTGCTTGTCCTGCAGATGAAACAGCTAACACAGACCCAGGTCTATGTAGTGCTGTAGTAGTTTTCCCAGACGCTATTGCGCTGGATAATTGTACGGTAACAGTAGTTCAAACAGGAGGTCTTACTAGTGGTAGTGCATTCCCTGTAGGAGTTAATACTATTGAGTACACGGCAACTGATTCTAGTGGAAATACTGCGGTTTGCACCTTCACTATTACAGTAACTGATAATGAATTACCAGTAATTGCTTGTCAAGATATTACCATTCAATTGGATGCTAACGGAGATGCTACGATTATCGCAACAGATGTTGTGGCAAGTGCAAGTGATAATTGTGGTATTGATACTATCGAAATCGATATGGATATGTTTACTTGTGCAGATGTAGGCCCAAACAATGTAACCTTAACGGTAACAGATGTAAACGGAAACGTGAGCACTTGTATTGCTGTGGTAACCGTGGAAGACAATGTAGATCCAGTAGCAGTTTGTATGAACATCACTGTTGAATTAGATGTAAACGGGACTGTTACAATCACACCAGCCGATGTTGACGGTGGATCAAGTGATGCTTGTGGTATTGCTAGTCTAGATATTGACATCGACACCTTTACTTGTGCCGACGTTGGTGAGAATACTGTAATTTTAACGGTAACAGATGTGAATGGAAACGTAAGTACTTGTACTGCTATTGTAACCGTAGAAGACAATATCTCTCCAGACTTAGTTTGTATGGATATCACTGTTGAATTGGACGAGAATGGTGAAGCCATGATTGTACCAGAAGATGTAATGGCAAACAATACTGATGCTTGTGGAATTTTGAATACAGGTATCGATATTTTCGAATTCGACTGTAGTGATATTGGAACACCTATTACGGTGACTGTATTTAGTCAAGACAACAATGGAAACTTATCAAGCTGTATGGCTGTGGTAACCGTAGTTGATCTATTGGCTCCAATAGTAACTTGCCCTGCAGATATCACGGTAGATCCAGGAGTAGGTAATCAGTTCTATGTAGTGCCAGATTACTTCGCTTTAGGTGAAGCATCAGCAACAGATAACTGTACAGATCCATTAACCATATTCGGTCAAGATCCTGCAGCAGGAACATTATTACCTGACGGTGTTTACACAGTAACAATGAGTGCAGAAGATGAATACGGAAACGTAGGAACTTGTACATTCGAGCTGACTGTAGAGAGCATCTTAGGAGTTGATGATAACGGAATCGATATTTCAACCATTGTAATGTATCCTAACCCTGCAACGACTGAGGTACGTATTAGTAACCCACAAAGTATTGTACTTGATGAAGCTATCTTCTTCGACATTACGGGTAGAAAAGTTGCTACTTACGACCTAAGAGATATGGGTACAAATATTGGCTTAGACATCTCAACATTGGCTACGGCAGCTTACACTGTTGTAATCAAAGGACCTGATGGACAAATTAACAAACGTCTAATCAAGGAATAATTTATAAATTAGGTTAATAGTAAAAGCCTCCTTTCTTCCTATAACGGAATTGAAGGGAGGCTTTTTAATTGAATTAGTTTTTAACTCGATCCAAATGGACTATTTTTGGATACTTAAAAAGAACTATGTTAACTTGGCATGAATATGTTTTAGGAGTTTTATTTGTAGCGGCTGGCGTTACTCATTTTTCAAAGTCACATATATACGAACGTATTATGCCTCCATACATTCCAGAGCATAAAACCATGGTGTTGCTTACAGGTATCCTAGAAATGGTTTTGGGATTTATGGTATTAAATCCAGATACTCAGCCTAGTGCCGCTTGGGGAATTATTGGACTACTCATTCTATTTCTTCCCATTCACATATATATGCTACAAAATGAAAAAGCATCTTTAAAACTTCCTAAATGGGTTTTGTGGTTACGCATTCCATTGCAATTCGGATTAATTTATTGGGCCTACCAATATGTCTAGTCTAAGTTTATTTTCTTCTGAAGAAAACGAATCTCCACTCATCCTTGCCCTACCCGATTCTGAAATTTTATATTATCCCAATTTTCTGCAAGACACATATGCTTCCGAAGTATTTAAAACACTACTAAATGAAACAAAATGGCAACAAGACGATATTAAAATCTACGGAAAAGTATATAAACAACCTCGTTTGACCGCGTTATATGGTGAAAAAGAAAAAAGCTATAGTTACAGCAACATCACCATGTATCCAATCCCATTCACTCCATTACTTCAAGAAATTAAAACCAAAGTTGAAGCAACTGCAAAAACCACATTTACTACCGTTCTTCTCAATCTATATAGAGATGGAAACGACAGCAATGGTTGGCATAGTGACAATGAAAAAGAATTGGGGGGAAATCCAGTAATAGCTTCCGTGAGTCTGGGGGCGAAAAGATGCTTTAAATTAAAGCATAGAGGAGATAAAAAATTGAACTACAAAGTTTTTCTAGATCACGGAAGCCTACTACTTATGCAAGGGAAAACGCAACATTATTGGTTACACGAACTTCCAAAGTCCAAAAAGACAACCAATCCACGCATTAACCTTACATTCAGGATTTTAAAATAAATTTTCTTCGATTAGGTTTAGTTGACTGAAGATATAAAAGCATCAAAAGTATAATGACTAGGGTATGATAAACAAGGCGTATATATAAACCATCAGCTATTAAAAATGCACTCATTATGAGCGACACTAAAAACGCACTCAACATAGCGCCATTTTTACCCAAATTAAAAGCAATAAGTAGTCCAACGAAAAATTCCAAAAATGGAAATATGGATGTACATACTGTTAGTAATGTTTCAGAAGGAAATAGTTGATAAAAATTATCATAGACAAAATCAATGTATTTTTCTATAAATACAATGTGTAGTAATCCGTGTAATGCAATAATGCCTCCCGTCAAAAATCGTAACTTCATTAACTAATATTAAATTGAATAAATCATTAAGCCCTTCAAAAGAGCGTGCAAAGATACTCATTCTTAACACCTTACATTTAAAATAAAAATCACGAAAACGTTATAGTGGGTGAAATTTGGCGATTTTTTCGTTGTTATGCACGCATAACAAGTTGAATGGCGAATTTATTTAAGATTTTTTTAACATAATGACTTAATTAAAGATGTCATTTAGAAGTACTGCGAGGCGAATTCCACCTTTTTGCATCTGAAAACGGGCTACATTAATATACTTATACATATACCGATAGCCCAATTTTTCTCCAGCTTTTGTGTTGGCATAAATATCTAGGCACAACGTTCGACTTTCGGCCATCCAACTTTGAACATCGCCTTCCATAATATGCTTTAATTGAGCACCAGAAAGTCTTTTTGTATTTGCGGCTAATTCACTATAAGACATATTATAGCTTTCTATCATTTTCGTATCCCAAACACTGTGTAAATTAGTCCCTTCGTTAAACCAAAGTACTTGAAAATCATTAGCTCCCTTATCATCTGCCTTCCCAACATGCAATGGTTGGTGCAAATCTCCAATAAAATGAACGAGCATTTTTAAGTGAAATACCTTCTCATCCTTGGTTGAAGATTTGCTCTTCAATATGGATACACAGGTATTAATAGCAGCTACCAAATCCCCCTTTTCACTCTTAGGATGGGTATTGTAGGTTTTATCAAACGGAAAGTTTACGTAGTGCCAAGGTCCATAAGAACGATAGGCATCATCACTTTTAATATCATCACCATAATTTGAAACAAAGGCAAGTGATTGACCATCTAACAATTTGTCTATAGCTCTTTTTGCTTTTCTGCTCAAGTGTTTCTGGGCTACTTCTCCAGTAGCACGGTGACCTGTTTTACCCCAATCTTCATACGAAAAGCTAGTTAAAGTTAGACTTGAGAAACAAAACAAAAAAAGTAAAAGATATTTCATAAGACAGAGATTGAAGTACAAATATACTTATAGCCAAGTTAACTTAATCGTATATTTTTTTCGTTTTTCTGAAACAAATAAGTAACATTACCATCAACACCACGTTTATTTGTTATATCACTACATTTATAGTCCATAAAATCTCCATTATGAAATCATTTGTCTGTATTCTATTTCTTGTTGCCACTACTCTGTCCTTTGCGCAAAAGACTAAAACAACAGCCCGAGATATTAGTATATCTGCCTTCGTAGATGGGACTATCCTCTTACCTGAAGGAATTGAAAAACCACCCATTGCAATCATTATTGGTGGTTCTGGTCCAACCGACAGAAACGGTAACCAACAAATGATAAACAATAATTCACTAAAATTTTTAGCTGAAGGGCTCACTAATCAGGGTATTGCTACATTCCGCTACGACAAGCGGATTCTGAAGCAAATGAAAAATCGAACATTAACTGAAGAGGAAATTAGTTTTGAAGATTTTATTGAAGATGCAACCAAAGTAGTCAATTATTTTAAGCGTTCGAATGCATTTGCAAAAATTTATGTGATTGGTCATAGCCAAGGCTCGTTAGTAGGTATGGTCGCTGCACAAAATGGAGTTGATGGTTTTGTATCGTTGGCAGGAGCGGGACAGACAATAGACAATGTGATTGTAGACCAACTTGAACAACAAGCCCCAGGCCTTAAAGATAACGCTCGGCAGGCATTTGATGATATGAGAACTAATGGATTCGCCATTGACTATAGTCCAGGTTTAGCATCAATTTTCAGAAAACAAATTCAACCATTCATGCTTACTTGGATGAAATATGACCCAAAATCTGAAATCAATAAGCTAGACATACCCATACTCATTATTAACGGAGATAGAGATCTTCAAGTGCAGGTTTCAGAAGCCCAAAAACTTAAAGTTGCAAAATCAGATGCTCAATTAAACATCATCCCAGGAATGAATCATATTCTAAAGGAAATTACAGGAGATGATATCGAAAACAGTAAATCCTATAATGAACCAAAGCACCCTGTAATGCCTGAATTAATTGACTTAATAGGTGCGTTTATTTTAGAGTGATTTCTAGCTAATAAATTTGTATTTTGCGTCAAAACCA
>JAESTG010000279.1 GCA_016763715.1 Flavobacteriaceae bacterium | reverse complement strand
TAAAAGAATTTGAAATCGAAGTGTTTAATCAAAAAGTAGCAGCATGACTCTTAACTAAATGTCCATTTTTTTGTTGCAAGTCCACTAAATTACTGCTCAGTAAATCGGACGCTACATGATAGAATGAAGTTATTCGATTTTTGTTGCTTTAATTGATTAATTGGTCATACTCTTAGCTATACTTAATCCATGTCTCATTTCTGCTTCAAAATTTGTATTTGGGTACTTTGTAATGCCTGCATTAAAATATTTAATTGCATTTTTATAATCTTTGTGGGTTAAATAAAACTGACCAAATTTGTTTTGCCAATATGCATTTGCATATCTTTTTGTGTCTAATACGTCTTTAAATTCTTCCATAAAGAAACTGAAATATTTAAAATTATTTCTATTTAATCCTAGCCAAATTAAAGAGTTTTGCGTACTTTCATATATGTTATCATCATTGCCAAAACGCTTCACTCTTTCTTTTAAAAATGATTTTATATAAGGTATTCCTCCCATGTCAATATATTGCTGTATACTTTCAAAAACCAAAGCATCATAATTATGATAGTAATATTTGATGCCTTTATACATTGCCAAATGAGGCATTGTTTCATGTACTTCATCATTAAATAATTCGTATTTCCAAATTAGATTTTTTGGATTGTGCTTCTTAAGTATTTCAGTAAATTTTTCTGTAGAAGCGATATAATAAATGTCTCTTTTTGAGTTAGATATATACAAATATGTGTCTTTATCAGAATTGAATTCTTCTACTGTTTTTTCAGAAGCTAAACCTCCATCTGTTATGATGACTCCATTAAATATGCTATTTTCTTTTAATACTAATTCACTTAGATAATAAGCCGCTGCTTCCCAACCATAAATAACTCTTTCTTGAGTAGTTCTAAAATTTGAATCTATAAATTGAACAACCTCATTTTTTAAAAAGTCGGTAAATTTCTCACTTTCGACGCTAAATAATGTTCGTCTTAATGGATTACTATTTTTTATACCAACCACTATCATTTCTGGTATGGCGCCTGGTGTTCTTAAGGATTTTTGAATTGAAACACCATTCGCAAAGAACCATTGTCCATCCAAAATATAGAGTACTGGGTAACTTTGCTTTGATGAAGCATAACTATTTGGCAAATAGATTTGTATTTCTCTATCTTGATTTAAAATTTTTGAAGAAATTGTGTAATTATCACCAATAGTGATAGGATTCCCCTTTGTTTGTGAAGAAATTGTAAATGTTATTAGTAAGCAACATGTGAGAAGTGCTCTTTTCATTTTAGATATCTTTTTATAATCAAAAATAGAAAAAAGCAAAGTTGATTAGTCGTTAGAAATTGATCTTACCATTTATTTAACACTCATACATTCTTGATTTTTATTGATTTTCAAATACGTATACTTTTTTAAGCAACCAGAATTCTGATTAAAACTAGTATGATTTCACCAATATTAAATTCAAAGTACTTTAGGGTTTTGTTTTTTTATTAGATGGTAATGTAGTTTTCTAAAAATCCTTATCATTGGTTGGTCATAATGAAGGCTAACGGTTTTGTGTATGAAGCGTTGGGCATTTAAAAGCACTTCATTTTCAGTTTAGTACTATTTTTATTTAAAAGGCACTAACTTTGGCTTAATCACTTATTGCCCAATGATTTATACACGTTGTTATATGTAGATTTATTTTCCCTGTTCAATTAATTTGTCATTCAATCCATGCAATAATTCAAACGCTTTGTCCAAATAGTTTATGAGCTTTTCCCAGTACTCCTCTGTTAATTCTTTTATTTGTTCCCTTCCTTCGAAATAAGTTATGGTAAAAGGTTTAATTGTACTTATTTGCCCATGTGCAAAGGCGTTTCGATATTTCATAACTTTGGATAAACATTCTTCTAATTCGTTAATTTCTTTTGGTTCGAGTAGGTTGAAATGTTTAAGAGTTGATTGTAAAATTTTTCTTTTAGCGCTAAAGGTGCAATCGCTTGTGTCTAACAGGACACCTGCCAAGAATTCTTTATTGTCATTTTCGTGAAACAGAATTCTGCCAATTATTTCTTTAACATAGTGCTCAATGTCTAATCCTGACTGTACAATAGCTTGACCACGGTGTCTAATTTTTTTATGCATTTCAAAGTCATCACTTTTAAAGATTATTTTCTCTTCGCCTTTTGGGAGTTGTACTTTAATTCCAGCTCGAAATGGGATAGCTATTTTTTTCATTAATAATCTTATTTACATATAATGAGGGATAAAGTTAAAAAAAGAATTTACTAAGATTTTAGGAGTCAGTATGCATCGGCGATTTAAAATTCGCAGAACCAATTCTTTTTTTGAACTACAAATTCTAATAATACATTTTATCACGCAACTCTTTAATCTTCTTATCACTCATATATTCATCAAAGGTCATATATCGATCAATCACACCACCTGGAGTAAGTTCGATTACTCGATTACCTACAGTCTGTGCAAATTCATGATCATGCGTGGTTAAAAGCACCGTTCCTTTAAAGTTTTTAAGTGGATTATTGAATGCGGTAATAGTTTCTAAGTCTAAGTGATTTGTTGGTTCGTCTAGCATAAGAACGTTAGCACGCATCATCATCATTCTACTCAACATACATCTCACTTTTTCTCCTCCAGAAAGTACTGTTGACTGTTTTAAAGCTTCCTCTCCACTAAAGAGCATTTTTCCGAGGAATCCACGGATATAAACTTCCTCTCTCTCTTCTTCAGTTTTGGCCCATTGACGAAGCCAATCAACCAAAGACATTTGGCTCGAAAAGAAACTTTCGTTACCCATTGGTAAATAACTTTGATTAGTGGTCACTCCCCATTGATATTCTCCAGCATCAGCCTTTAACTTGCCGTTGATAATTTCATAAAAAGCAGTAGTAGCTCTTGAATCTCTTGAAAAGACCACAACCTTATCCCCTTTTGCCAAATTAATATCAATTCCCTTGAATAAGGCATCATCTTCCGAACTTGATGATAAACCTTCTATATTTAGAATTTGATCCCCAGCTTCACGGTCTCTTTCAAAAATAATAGCTGGGTAACGTCTACTAGATGGTTTAATATCCGAAACATTTAATTTATCAATCATTTTCTTTCTACTCGTAGCCTGTTTCGACTTGGCGACGTTGGCAGAAAATCGGCGAATAAATTCTTCCAATTCCTTTTTCTTGTCCTCTGCCTTTTTATTCTGTTGTGCTCTTTGGCGAGCTGCTAACTGACTACTTTCATACCAAAACGTATAATTTCCGCTAAAATGATTTATTTTTCCGAAGTCAATATCACTAATATGAGTACAAACAGAATCTAAAAAGTGACGGTCGTGAGACACTACAATCACACAATTATCATAGTTGGCCAAGAAATGCTCTAACCAAGAAATTGTTTCATAATCCAAGTCGTTAGTTGGTTCATCCATAATAAGGACATCGGGGCTTCCAAACAATGTTTGTGCAAGTAGGACTCGCACTTTTTGCTTTCCATCCAAATCACTCATTAAAGAGTTATGGTACTTTTCAGATATACCTAAGTTAGAAAGCATTGCTGCTGCATCACTATCTGCATTCCACCCATTCATCTCTTCGTATTGCACCTGAAGTTCCCCAATCTTATCGGCATTAGCATCGGTGTAATCTGCATACAAAGCATCAATTTGCGATTTTATAGCAAACAACTCTTTGTTACCACGAACCACAGTTTCCAATACTGGATAATCATCGTAGGCGTTGTGATTCTGCTCTAAAACTGACATCCGCTTTCCAGTTTCCAAATGCACATGACCAGAAGTTGGATCTTGTTTTCCAGCTATAATTTTAAGAAGCGTAGATTTTCCAGAACCATTGGCACCAATAATTCCATAGCAATTACCCTGAGTAAATCGGGTGCTTACCTCATCGAATAAAATTCGTTTCCCAAACTGAACTGATAAATTAGATACTGAAAGCATAGTTATTTGTCCTTTTTTAATTTTGCGCAAAAGTAGCTAATAAACAGCTATTGAAGAAATAGAATGTACTCGAAGTGCATTATTTTATCTTTTAACTACTAATTAACAGAAAGGACGGGAGTAGTCCTATATTTTTGCCATGAGAATCTAACAACTTTGCATCTGACAAAATATATACTACTCCTCATTATTTGCAGCTTTCTCTGTGAGTCCTGCGACCAGTCTTCCGAGAATGGTTGCGGTAGCGCATGGATTGGCGGAGAAATTGTCAACCCAAAAAAAGACTATGTTATTATTTCACAAAGTCGTAGGATTATCGATACCGTTCTTCTTGATAAAAATAATTTCTTCATCTATCAATTTGAGCATCTAGAACCAGGCATGTACTTTTTTAGCCACAACGAATATCAAGCTTTATATATTGAATCTGGAGACAGTATCATGCTCCGCGTAAATACCATAGAATTTGACGAATCCTTATCGTATACGGGAAAGGGCGCTCCCAAAAACAATTTTATGATGGAGTTGTTTTTATTGAATGAAAAGGAAAATGAATTAATGCCTAGCATGCAGTTGCTCCCTCCATCGGATTTCGAATACAAGATGGACTCACTTGCTGCTGGTAGGAGACGTTTGTACGAAGAATTTACTTCAAAGAAAAGCCCTTCGGAAGGTTTCAAGGTTATTGCCAATGCGGCTATCGATTACGATATCTATTCGAAAAAAGAACTTTATATCTCTACCAATCTAAGAAAGCAGGTGTACAACGAAAATGTTGAGATTCCAGAAGAATTTTTTCGCTTCAGAAAAAATGTTGACTTAGGAAATGAAAAACTAAAAAGCTATTACCCGTATTATCGATACCTAAGATATTACATGGATAACCTTGCCTTTGAAGCTTATAAGGGCAAAGGAGTATTTGACCGGAACTCATATATTCATAATTACCACAAAACAATACTCATTGACAGTTTAACAACCAATGAATACCTGAAAAATCATTTGCTACGTACTAGTGTCAATCAATATTTTCTGAATGCAAAAAATGAAGGGTACGCAAGAAAAATGTTAAAGCATTTTTTAAAACTGAATTCCAATGAGGTAGATCATCAAGAAGTAAGCAAATTTGCAGAAGCAACCATGCGATTGATGCCAGGACACACTATTCCAAATGTGATGTTACTCACTTCCGATAATACAGTGAAAGACTTACATAGCGTCATCAATAGACCTACCGTACTTTATTTTTGGTCTAACAAGTCTATCATGCATTATAAAAACATCCACACCCGTGCAAGCGAGCTTAAAAATAAATATCCAGAATATGGCTTTATAGGAATTAATGTTGACACTCATTTTAAAAAATGGCTGAAAGTAATCCATAACTCAGGCTATAACCAGCTAACCGAATATCAGTTCGAAAATTTTAAAGATGCAGAGCAGAAGTTAATTATTGATTCCGTTAACAAAGCAATGATAATAGATGAAGACGGAACCATCTTGAATGGCAATACCAATATTTTTGATATGGCAATTGAATCTAAATTACTCGGATTCCTCAATAAATAAACCCAAAATATAATTAAGGGATATATATTCCTTAGAAAAATAAAAAAGCGAATTTCAAAGTTTGATTGTACTGTATCAGACTTTGAAATTCGCTTTTTATAGGTGTTTTATAATCTTAGATCCCTTTCTGGTAATCGGCTAAGAACTTTGCCAACCCAATGTCGGTAAGTGGGTGTTTTAACAATCCCTCAATAGAAGACAATGGTCCTGTCATCACATCGGCTCCAATTTTAGCACAATCAATTATGTGCATAGTATGACGTATAGAAGCGGCAAGAATTCCAGTCTCGAAACCATAGTTATCATAAATAAGACGAATTTCAGCTATAAGATTTAAACCATCGGTTGAAACATCGTCCAAACGACCAATAAAAGGAGAAACATAAGTTGCACCTGCCTTTGCCGCTAATAATGCTTGTCCAGCAG
>JAESTG010000278.1 GCA_016763715.1 Flavobacteriaceae bacterium | reverse complement strand
CTAATTTGTCTCACTCCCATCTGGGCGTTATAATGGATGTGCTCTATTTCTTTAAATCGTTCAGTTTGAATATCTCGAGATTGTATTACACGTTCCCTATCACAATGAGGACATCATAAACATCTAAGTTTTTCATCCAATGGAACTTAATTGGGATGACCTCGACGATATTCGTGGAAACTTATCCTTTACTTGTTGGGGCAAGGGAAAGACTCAAGGTGTTGCCAAAAGTAATATGACATTCTCTTTTAACTTTTCTGGTGTACAAGCGGTAATGGATGGCAACAAATTGGTTGACCTAAATATCGACAATATGGCAATACCATCTTACGAACGAACAGCTTGACTTTTTGTTGAGGATTTGGTGTAATTATCCAAAGCCTCAACCAATCCAATAAGGTCTAAAATTTGCTCATAAGATTCAATAAAATCATTGATCAAAATGTTCGACGTATGGTATTGGAGGTCTACCAACAGGATATTTCCCTTATTTTCCACCCACAATCTTCTTTAAAATCGACTTGTTTAGCATCAAACGAATCGATTTTTGCCACCTCATCTGAGGTACGAACTTTAAGTGTTTTTTCATCTTTTTTTATCATAAGTTGTTCATTACCCCTAGTGTTTCCAGAATCGGTAAAGTCGCCTAAAAAACGTATGATTGGATTGGTTTTAACTGGTTCAAGGGTGTTCGAACCTTTATCAAAGACAACTCCATCTGGAAATACTAATTGTTGCAGTTTGAATCTAATAGGTAAATTCATTGGTCTCAATTTTAGGGCTGTCTTTTCCCCCACTATTTACAGTCCTTTATACCTATGGGGATAGAATTGAAAGAAAATACAAGGCAAACAAGCAAAGGTTTCTGCTACCAATGGTGTTATTTATTCTAATTAATCTAATCTTTATAACTATGTATAGTAATGATTGGGATTATAATTTTTCATCAGTTAAACTGAATAGCACTTTTTATTATTGGGTATTTTATTTGTTATTATTTCTAAAAATTGAAGCTTACTTAGTATTATTTCTTGACAATGAATCAAAACAAAGAAAGAAAAGTCATAAAAGGAAAAATGGGAAGTGAAATAATTAAAACCAACTTTTAAATAATGGAATTTGGCTATATAAAATTCAGTAAGTAATATTGGATATTTAAATACTTCACAATTTTTATTATTGATTCTTCCTTTGCTACTCGCCCTCATTCAAACCTCCCCAACGTACTCTTATCAAATCCAATGTTTTCAGCTACGTATTGAAGTGAATAACCATTTTTAATTAGGCGAGCATTTGTTAAGTCATCAGCTTCCCTCTGGGTAAGTTCTCTATCCATACGCATCCTACGCACTTCATCACCAACCGTTATAATCTCTGTGGGGTATCGGAAATGCTTAGGCTTAGGATATTTTAGATTCGAGGGGGTAATGGGATATAAACGCGGGACTAAGTACAAATCATGGTTTTCTGATCTAGGTGGTTCAAAAAATATCATTCATAATGGAATTTACTTTTATACGGTTCGAGTCCAATGAGGGTATCCTCTCTTTTGAATCCAAACCTAAGCAGTTGATAACATTTGTAAAGTAAAAAGTTACTATTCGATTATAAGACTAATCAGGAAAAGCCGTGGTAAAGCATGAAATTGAGAAATCAAAGATCATTACATTCTAACCGCTTTATTCTAAAAAAAATAGTAACTTTATACCTCTCCCCTGTTAATTTCAAAAATAGGTTGTCAAACTATTGTGAAATCTATTTAGAGTTTGTCATTTACTAATATTTCATTCTTAATTTACCATCAAATGAAGAAATTTCTGTTCCTACTTTTCCTTTTATTTAATTTTTTTGGTGTCGCACAAAGTGGACCAATCGATGTCCCGACAATATTTCCATCATCTCCTGAGGCTTCAAAATTAGGAAAATATGGAGACATTCCTGTTGACCTTAGTCTTGGCGCAACACAATTTACAATTCCCATATATACAATTAAAGAGTACGGGGCTGAATTCCCCATATACTTATCATATGCCTATTCAGGGTTAGTTGTTGGAGAAGTGCCTGGAAACACAGGTTTAGGCTGGTCTCTTATGGCTGGAGGAACTCTCACAAGACAAGTAAGAGGAAGGCCCGACGAGGATTACAATGGATACATTGGAGATCAGGAAATAGGTAAAAATTATGTTATTCCATACATAGAACATACAATTAGTACTGCTGACGAATTACAATTATTTGAATTTGGAAATAATGGAGTATATGACACCCAACCAGATAAGTTTATTGCTAGTGTAGGCTCTATGTATGTAAGTTTTTATTTCAATGAGAATAAAGAAGTAGTAATACATCCATATAAACCATATAAAGTAGAACCTCTTAGCGCTGATTTTGAACTTGGCTTTAAGATTACTGATGACAATGGAATTGAATATTATTTTCAAGAAACTGAAACTTCTAAAAGAGTAGAATACAATTTAATATCGGACGCTCTGGCAACTCCTGTAAATGGGTATAATTCAAGTTGGAAAATATCACAAATAATATTGCCTAATGGCAGAACAGTGGATTTTGATTATTCTCTTTATGAATATACGACTAAATACATAACTCAGAGCAAACAAAAGTTGATACAAGGAATTGGTAACTGTAACAATAATATATTTACCCCACCAAAACTGGCAGTTTATAAACTTAAGACGAAGCTGTTGGATAAAATCACTTTTACTGAAGGAGAAGTCCATTTTATAAATAGTACAATTCTGGCTACAGGATATAACAATTATTGGGCGACGTTGGATCGTATTGAGGTTCGAAATAATTTTGGCACTATTATAAATAAATATGACTTAACTTTTGATGATGAAACTAAAACACGCAAATTACTCACTCAGGTAATTGTTAATGACAATACAAACTTTAGTTATAGTTTTGAGTACATCGGTATCCCAGAAGATGAAATTGCTTTTTACAAGCAAGATTTTTGGGGATTCTATAACAATGGAACGTCCACTAATTTTATTAATCTTGATGACTTCTATACTGGAAGAGCTCCTAATTTTAATCATGCGAAGATAGGTGCATTGCAAAAAATCACATACCCAACAAAAGGTTTTACAGAACTGGAATATGAGGCAAATACTTACGACCCAGGAAAAAATGGAGATGAATATGATGATTTTTATACAAACGAAAACTCTCCATGTTCGGTTTTCAATGCAACCTATACTGCATTCGCAACGGTCACCTACCCTACAGGGGGCGGGGTACAAACAGCCTATGATGACGTAATTTTCACCATTGATGAAGATACGGCAGCTAACATATATCTGGAAGCAACTAAAGCAAGCATAACTGGACATGTAACCACTAAACTTGAAAGAATCAACCCCTCCTCGGGTATTGTTGCATGTCAGGATCCAAATCTATTGGAATGCCAGCCTAATTTTTCCTGTACCACTGCAACTGTCCAATTTGGAGGGGGGGTAAACCCTCCAAATAATATTCATTATGATTTTTTCTCAAAAAAGGTCTATTTAAAGGTTGGAACATATAAACTATCGGTTGATATTTCACAGGCTTTTGTTGACGAAACTAATCGGACAATTAATGGACTTGCCTATGTCAATCTAAATGCCGATGGCACTATACCCCCTCAAGTCCGATCAAGAGAAACGGGGGGGATTCGGATAGCCAAAGTGACAAGTTGTCCAAATGGAATTAATGATGATGATTGTTTAATTAAAGAATATGCCTATGAAGATGCAACAGGTATATCTCAAGGGTTTTTATTCCGAAGAAGAAACTTATTTAAACATCAGGTATCTTATATTTTCACTTCCGCAGGAAATTATTGTGTCTTTGATATGTATAGCAGTAGTAGTAATGCTCCATTAGCAATATACAATGGTAGTCATGTTGTATATAAACAAGTTATTGAAAAGCAGGTTGATCAATTAGGTAATTCAATTGGAAATAAGGTTTTAGACTTCAAAACTCTGGGAGTTATACCCTATGTTTTCCCATATATTGATATAAACAATAATGAATATCGAAATGGAAAACTACTTAAAGAAACTATTTATGACGATTCTCAGCTAAAAGTTCTTGAGAAAACATTTACTCATGATTTTAATGAAAACCTGAATCTTCCACCAACAGGTATTGCATATGGAATGAAGACAGCCGTAAGTGTTTTTAACTTTTGGCTGGGGCTACCCGTATCTCCTGGGATATCAGATTATCAAGTGGGGCTATCCTATTTTGATAACCGTAATAGTGTCGATCTACTGGCTGGAATAAATGAAAAAGAATGGAGGAATTCTAATGTTATTGAAAATGCCATTTCATATCAATACACAAACCCAAATGGACATCTTAGTCAAGACGAGAAAATCGATAGTGATGGGGCAATTTATAAAACTGAATATATATACCCTTACGATTTAAATACTGGTGTCTATATCGACTTAGTTACTGCCAACCGCCTATCGTCACCATCTGAAATTAAGAGCTTTAAAAATGGAAGCTTGCTCGTTACTCAAAAAACAGTATACGATAACTGGTCCACAGGAATTATTGAGCCTGAATATGTACAAACTGCAAAGGCTTCAAACTCCTTAGAGGACAGGTTACGATATCATGACTATGATAATTACGGAAATTTATTAGATGTATCAAAACAGAATGGAACCAGAATATCCTATATCTGGGGTTACAATAGTACACTTCCTTTAGCCAAAATTGAGAATGTACTCTATAGTCAAATTCCAACTTCAACAATCAATAACCTAAAAAATCTTTCCAATCTAGATGACGATGATTGTTACGCAGGGGCTAGTTGTGATGAAAATAATTTAAGGAACGCCTTGAATAACCTAAGGGCTCAATTTCCTGAGGCAATGATTACAACCTATACTTATAACCCATTGGTGGGGCCAACTTCAATTACAGACCCAAAAGGTTATACTGCCTATTACATTTATGACAATCAAAATCGATTAGAATACATAATGGATCAGGATGGTAAAATAGTTGAAAAAACAGAATATAACCTTAAAAACTAATACAGCCATGAAAAAGTTAATCTTAGCCATATTAGTTGTTCTTCCTGTGTTAGTTCATGGCCAAACTACAACAGAGAACTATATTAAAACAACCTCTTTTCAGGTATCAACTGACATTAACAATCAAAGTAATGTTTCTGACTACCAAAAAATTGAAGCTATCACCTATTTTGACGGTTTAGGCAGACCAAAACAATCCATTACCGAGCGTTTGGGAGGGAATCAAGAAGATCATATCACTCCTGTAGAATATGACCCGTATGGTCGTCAAACAAAACAGTGGCTGCCATTTGTAGTAAACTCCAATAACGGATCTTACTATGAAGGATCTGGAGGACTATCACTACAACAGGAAACAAAAAATTACTACAAAACTAAATTTTATGATGATTTTTACCAAGGTGCTGGAAACCATCCAGATTGGGACAATCCCTTTTCCGAAACCCGCTTTGAAGATTCACCGCTCAACAGAGTTCTAGAACAAGGTACTCCTGGTTTTGGTTGGAAACTAAATTATGGAGGAGAACATACCATTAAACATGAGTATCAGGTAAATAATTCAGATAATGTATTTAAATTTAAAGTTAACTTTATAAATGGAGATACCTCAGAGCCTGAATTAATCTTTAACGGATGGTTCCCAAATGAATCCCTATTCAAAACAATAACCAAGGATGAAAATTGGCAAGCCAGTGATGGTTCCAACAATACTGTCGAAGAATTTACCAATAAAACTGGACAAATTATACTTAAAAGATCTTTCAACAACGGGAATCGTCATAATACTTATTACGCCTATGATGATTTTGGAAACTTGACCTATGTGCTTTCTCCTGAATGCTCAGAAAATGTTAGAGATAATAATAATAATAACACTATCATTCAATCCGTTCTTGACGATTTTGGGTATCAGTATACATATGACCATCGAAATCGCCTTATTGAAAAGAAACTTCCTGGAAAAGAAATAGAATATATTCTCTATGATGCTCTGGATAGACCAACCTTAACTCAAGATGCTAATCTAAGAAACGATAACAACAAATGGTTATTTACAAAATATGATAATTATAATCGAGTAGTCTATACAGGAATCTACACCCCTCCTCCATCTACCCCTAATAATCAAATAGAATCAAACTTATTGGCTTCACAGTATATTAGCGAACTTAGAGCCACCACAGCAACTAATATCGGAGGAACTTTTGTGTATTATACCAACTCCGTTTTCCCTTCAGAGAGTATTGAAATACTAACGGTGAATTATTATGACCAATATATTGATACAGCTGGTCTCTCAGTGCCTTCTACAATATATGGGGTTGCAACAGCCACTGGGACTGAATTACAAGGACTCCCTACCGTTGCGAAGATTAAGGTCTTGGAAACTTCGAATTGGAGTACAAGTATTACTGGATATGATAAAAAAGGAAGAGGCCTTTATTCAGCTTCTTTTAACTCTTATCTTAATACAAATGATATCGTTTTCTCTAATTTAGATTTTGCTGGAAAGGTTATTGAAACTACTACCATTCATGATAAGGATACAAATCCTACTATTACGATCATGGATTACTTTACCTATGACCACATGGGTCGATTGATTACCCATGAACAAAAAATGGACAACGAACAAGTGCAACTAATTACAGAAAATTTCTATGATGAATTGGGGCAACTCATTCGAAAAAATGTTGGAGGTGAGACGATATTAGACGGATATACTGATCTTATAAATGTTGATGTAACTTTCGAGGGTACCATTGAAAAAACAGGAACTATTAACTCTTGGAATGCAAGAGTAAAAACAAAGGGAGAAATAGTACAAGGAACAAATGGGGGGGTAAGTTGCAAAATAGTTACCGCCAATAAAGCCATTAAAATTGGATTGTATAAATCATCCCCTTTGTTAGTCCCCTTTGATTACCTACATAACGGTATTTTAGCTACAGGTATACCTGCAAGCGGTGGGGGTTATCAAATAAAATACATTGTAAATGGCACCGAATATACAAGTAGTGCTAAGTATTATACAGGTAGCATATTAAAAGTGGAATTGATCAATAACGGAACAGAAATAGCATATTCCGTTGGAAATAACGTATTCCATAACATCACATCAGTTACACCACAAACTACG
>JAESTG010000277.1 GCA_016763715.1 Flavobacteriaceae bacterium | reverse complement strand
AGGCACAGTATCCTTCCAAGCGTCTCTTAGCTTCAGTTACGGTATATGTTTTGGTAGTTTTCAGAATGGAAAAATAAAGAATTATTTTCAGAATAAAACATAAAAAAACCCCTTTCGAAGTTCAATAAAATTGAAAGGGGTTAGTGGTTAATATAAATTTAAAACTTAAATAGTATCTTTTTAAAGATGAAATCTGCCATAATTAACTTGCCAGATTTACAGGGCATTTATACTACTTCTAATACTTTTGGCAATCCATGTAATCCTAGCACCTTAGAATTTTATCCTAATTCGGCAGATGACCAATTAAACCTAGACCTTAGAGACAAACCAGAAAACACCTACTTTTATGAGGTATATGATAATATGGGCGTACTCGTATTGAGCGGTCAAACCCAAAATATATTAAAAACGCTTGATACCTCAGGATTAAATGAAGGGCTTTATTTTATCCACTTTTATGAGAATGGAGAACTTATTATAAAGCAACTTGTTGTGGATCATAATTAGTTTCACCAATGGAAAAATTAAAAGAGCCTTCCTGTGTGAAGGTTTTCTAAAAAAGTTTACAAAGATGAAAACACCATATGTATATTTAATTTTTATGTGTCTTGTTGCGACTACGAGCCACGCCCAATTTACCCAAATTCCCGACCCAAATTTCGAGGACTTTTTGGAAAGCAATGGTATGGGAGATGGCGTCTCTAATAACGGTCAGGTACTCACGGCCAACATTGAAAATGTAACAGGAATAGGTCCTATAGGGATGGGTATACAGGATCTTACAGGAATAGAAGATTTTGCTGCCTTGGAGATTTTAGACTGCTCGGCGAATAACATTTCTTCCTTAGATGTTTCGCAAAACACCCAACTAACTGCCTTGGCGTGCTGGAGTAATAACATTAGTAATTTAGTAATAGGTAATCAACCCAACTTAACCTATCTCGATGCCCACGAGAATTTTATCTCTCAAATAGATCTCACCCTATGCCCCAATTTGGAAACGGTTTATTTAGAAATTAATTCGTTAAGTAGTCTCGATATTACGCAGAGCCCTAATATTGATCTCTTATATTTAGATTATAATAACTTAAACGCATTGGACATTTCACAAAATGTAGCCTTGACTGGTTTTATAGTTTCAAATAACAATATTGATAGTCTTGATGCTTCCCAGAATAGCAACCTATCCCTCTTTGTCTCGAGTTATAACCCTTTAACTTTCTTAGATATGCGTAATGGTTCTAATGAGCATATAAATGGGTTTGTAGCTAGAGAAACACCCTTTTTAGATTGCATTTATGTAGACGATGCCACTGCCACTTATTTAGAGGATTGGGTAAAAGATGAGGAAGTAAATTTTGCTGAAGATGAGGCAGGATGCTATTAGGGGTTGAAGATGAACCCAATGTTAGTTTATGGGCTATGTACCCTAATCCTGTTGCCACAGCGCTTATAATAAGAACACCCGAAGCAGCTAGTTACCAAGTCTATGATTTGCTTGGCAAAAGGTTCTTAGAAGGAGCGTTTAAAAAAGGAGAAAACAGCATTGAGATGTCTTTTCTTCCAAGCGGAGTATATTTTTTAAGCGTACTAGGAGAAAATGGTTCTGTGGTACGGCGTATTGTAAAAAAATAATGTTGCTAAGGTTTGGCGACAGCCTCCCAAACTAAAGCGGATTCCCACCCTCGATACAGGAGATAATCGGCCATTTTTTTCTTTTTTCTGGATATTTTTTTCTGAAGCCAATTGTTCAAAACGTTTTTCAGCCAATGCATAGAAGGTCGTCAAATATTCGTCTTCAGGAATCTCTTTTAGGGCAAGTTTGAGATTGAATTCTGAAATATCCCTCATTTTTAACTCCCGAATAATTCGAGTCTTCCCCCATTTTTTTGTTCTGAATTTTCCGCGTGCAAAAGCTTGTGCAAAACGTGCTTCATTTAGAAAATTGTGCTGTAATAGATGATGGATAATGAGGTCTATGGCATCTGGGATCATTTTCATGTCCTTTAGTTTTTGACGTACTTCTTTATGACAGCGCTCCTGATAGGCACAGTATCCTTCCAAGCGTCTCTTAGCTTCAGTTACGGTATATGTTTTGGTAGTTTTCAGAATGGGAAAATAAAGAATTATTTTCAGAATAAAACATAAAAAAACCCCTTTCGAAGTTCAATAAAATTGAAATTAAAAGGGGTTAGTGGTTATTTAATCTTGTTACCATCTTTGTCATGAAAGTGATATTCAAGATACGTGTAAGCGTCTCTAGGTTGAATAGTCACCCATTTTTTGTGCTCCATGAACCACTTGGTTCGCACAGATGGAAATCCTTTCGTTAAAAAGGCGGCTATAAAAGGATGTGTGTTTAAAGTAATCTTTTTATAGTCCTTTTTGAAGAGTCTTTGCATCTCTTCGGTAATCTTTTGCACTATGAGTATGGGAGCTTCAATTTCACCGTTTTCACCCATATTTGGGTTTTTTTCTGCGGTCTTAATATTCACTTCTGGCCGTACTCGTTGGCGCGTAATTTGAATTAAGCCAAATTTACTTGGCGGAAGAATCTTGTGCTTGGCTTTGTCGTCACTCATTTCATCTCGAAGGTGATTGAACAACTTTTTCCGATGTTCAGCGCGAGCCATATCGATAAAGTCGATAACAATAATACCTCCCATGTCACGAAGTCTAAGTTGTCTTGCTACCTCAGTAGCTGCAATTATATTGACTTCAAGTGCGGTTTCCTCTTGGGTTTTGGATTTGTTACTTCGGTTTCCACTATTCACGTCTATAACATGAAGGGCTTCCGTATGTTCAATTACCAAATAGGCACCTTTTGCTCCTGAAACGGTTTTGCCAAACGATGTTTTAATTTGCCGCTCAATTCCAAATTTTTCAAAAATTGGAACCTTGGCATCATAAAACTTGACAACATTCTCCTGTTTGGGCGCAATTTCTTGCACGTAATCTTTTATTTGTAAATAAAGGGTTTCATCGTCTATATGAATAGCAGAGAATGTATCGTTAAAAACATCTCTTATTATAGACGCACCTCTATTTAACTCTCCTAACACCTTGCTGGGGTGGTGTGCTCCCCGTAGCTTTTTACACATCGCTGTCCAGCGATCTGTGAGATTTTCTAAATCTCTATCCAGTTCTGCTACTTTTTTGCCTTCTGCTACTGTGCGTATAATTACGCCAAATCCTTTTGGTTTTATGCTCATAATTAAGCGCTTTAACCGTTCTTTTTCTTCCCGTGATTCTATTTTTTGAGAAATAGAAACTCGATCCGAAAATGGAACAAGAACGATGTATCGTCCAGCTATTGAAAGCTCAGAACTAATACGTGGTCCTTTAGTGGAAATGGGTTCTTTTACAATTTGTACCAGAATAGATTGATTATTCTTGATGGCGTCATTAATGCCTCCATGCTTATCAATCTCTTTTTCTAATGGGAAATCTTTTAAAGAGAAATCTCTTAATTTACCTGTACTTACACGTTTTACGAATTTCAATAAAGAAAGGACTTTTGGTCCAAGGTCATGATAGTGCAAAAATGCATCTTTTTCTTAGCCAACATTTACAAATGCAGCGTTAAGACCAGGAACAGTTTTCCGTATTTTGGCAAGAAACACATCGCCTACGGTAAAATTATTATCCTCTTCTTCCTTGTGTAATTCGACTAGTCTTCCATCTTTTAAAAGGGCAAAATCAACTTCTTGCGAACCGGATCTAATAAATAATTCGTAGCTCACGTTTCATGATTTTTATCCATCTCGAAATGTTCGAGACAAATGGATTAAACAATATTTTGTATCTATCCCTAATTATTAGATTCTCTAGGGTAGATGTAATTTACCAAGACTAAATGTAAAAATTCACAAATAAGTCTCTGGCAATTTCACAGGGTTTTGCCGCCTATGGCGGATAAGTATAAACCTGTAGAAATCACAGTACTTTAAGGCACTGAAATCTCGTTGTCAAAGAACGATTTTAAATGATTCTAAAAAAGAAAAAGTAGTTATGAAAACTACTTTTTCTTGTGGCGGTTAGCGCGACGCCTTTTCTTGCGCTTGTGCGTTGCAACCTTATGTCTTTTTCTTTCTTTACCGCTTGGCATATTAACGTTGTTTAAAAGCCCCACTCAAAAGCTGGGTGGAACGTATTATTATTACTTTACTTCTACGTTTGTTTTAACTCCTTCTACAAAAACTTCCGCAGGCTTAAATGCTGGGATGTTATGTGCAGGGATTTTGATAGTCGTATTTTTTGAAATATTTCTTCCTGTTTTTTCAGCTCTTTTCTTGATAATAAAGCTTCCAAATCCTCTTAGGTATACATTATCACCACTTTCTAGTGAGTTTTTTACTTCATTCATAAAAGACTCAACTGTAGCTTGTACGTCACCTTTTTCCATTCCAAGTTTTTCAGAAATTTTACCTACGATACCTGCTTTTGTCATTTAACTGGGGGTTTTAATAAGTTAATAAATAAGTTTTAATCAAATTCGGTTTGTTTTTTCAAGATGGCAAATATAATGATTTTAATATAAAAAAATCTAATCGTAATCCATTAAAATATAAATAGATAACAGCTACATTTACGGAATGCCAAAAAATACGTCTTTTTTTTCTAAAAACCTCATATTGTGGTATTTACAAAATGGAAGATCTCTACCTTGGAGAGAAACAAAAGACCCATACAAGATTTGGCTCTCCGAAATTTTATTGCAGCAAACTCGAGTTGCACAGGGATTACCATATTATCTTAAGTTTATAGAAGTATTTCCAAATGTGAGCGAATTAGCAAATACTTCCGAAGAGAAAGTTCTCAAGCTGTGGCAGGGACTAGGATATTATTCAAGAGCGAGAAACCTTCACTTTACGGCAAGACATATCGTAAATCAATATCAAGGTATATTCCCAGATAATTACGAGGCACTTTTGAAGTTAAAGGGAGTTGGAGATTATACGGCTAGCGCTATTGCTTCTATTTGTTTTAATGAATCAACCGCCGTTGTCGATGGGAATGTATATAGAGTGCTTGCTAGGGTTTTTGGTATGGCAACACCTATAAATAGTACATCAGGAATTAAAGAGTTTAAAGAGTTAGCTCAGGCGCTTATTGATAAGAGCCAGCCAGGTGCTTTTAATCAGGCTATCATGGAGTTTGGAGCTAGATATTGTGTGCCGCAAAATCCCATTTGTGAAGGTTGTATTTTTTCTGAAAAGTGTCTAGCCTTTAAAACAAAAAAAGTAAACGTATTGCCCGTAAAGATTAATAGGACAAAAGTGAAACACCATCACTTTAATTATATCGTGCCAATTTCGAATGATAATCAAACGCTTCTAGAGCAACGGACAGGAAAAGGAATTTGGCAGAATCTATACCAATTTCCCTTAGTGGAAAGTGATTCGGAAGTTAATTTGGATGAACTTATGAATCATGAAGAGTACAAAGTTGTTTCAGAAAAATTAAAAATTATCAATCTAACATTATATAATACAAAAACCATTCTGCATAAATTATCACACAAACATCTCCATACTCGATTTTGGATTGCAGAAGTGCCTAATATTAGGGATAATGCGGTTCCGTTAGATGAAATACAGACCTTCCCAGTTCCAATTCTTATAGGAAACTTTATTTCAGAATTTTCGGTATTCAAAGATTGAAAAAATACTTATATTTAAATCACATAACTTACCTTTGTTGGTTGCAATCGACTTGTAGAAATACTGAATATATTCTTAAAGTTGAAGCGTAAAATTGAATCATAAACAATAGAACAAGATGAGTGGGACATTAAATAAAGTGATGTTGATTGGACATACTGGAGATGAAGTGAAAATGAATTATTTTGAAGGAGGAGGTTGTATTGGGAGGTTTCCATTGGCTACAAATGAGACGTACATGAACAAAGCAACTGGAGAACGAGTTTCAAACACGGAATGGCACAATATAGTAGTAAGAAATAAGGGAGCCGAAATTTGCGAGAAATACCTAAAAAAAGGAGATAAGGTATATATTGAAGGCCGTATTAAAACACGAAAATGGCAAGATGATCAAGGGAATGATCGCTATAGCACAGAAGTACAATGTACAGATTTTACCTTTTTAACTCCTAAAGTAGAAGGAGGAGCACCTCAAAATCAAGAGGTGAAACCAGTAGAGCAAACAAGGCCTGCGCAAGAAGTTGTACAGCCACCTGTTCAGGAAGATAATGATGACCTTCCGTTCTAAGTTGAACCAGCCTGTCAACAAGTAGGCAAAAACTATAAAGTTGGATATAGAACCCCCTAGTTTGCTTTTAATTTCACTACTCACTGTTCCGCAGATAGTTAGTATGGTTATTCTAATTGTTTTGTTATTGTTTTCGGCTCTAATATCGGGAGCCGAAGTTGCTTTTTTCTCATTGTCTCCAACCGATCTCTATATAGAAGAAGGCAAGACACTTTCTAAGAAATTGGCTCGTGTTGAAAAACTTTTAACCAAGCCCAAAAAACTTTTAGCGACTATACTCATAGCCAATAACCTTATTAATATTGCTATAGTATTGTTGTTTGCCTCTTTATCTTCTGTTTTTTTTGATGGTATTACGCCCGAGTGGCTAAAATTTGTTGTTGAAGTTGGAGCAATCACCTTTCTAATCTTATTGTTTGGAGAAATTCTCCCAAAGATATATGCGAGTAGAAATAAGGTTTATTTTTCGTCCTTTATGGCTTATCCAATTCATGTTTTGAACGTAATTTTCACTCCATTAAATAGCCCTATGCGTTTGGTAACTATTTATATTGAAGAACGTTTCGGAAAACAGAAATCGAATATTAGTGTCGATCAATTATCTCAGGCGCTAGAATTAACCAATGAAGATGAAACTACAACGGAGGAACAGAAAATTCTCCATGGAATTGTAACTTTCGGAAATACAGATACCAAAAATGTGATGCAGCCTCGTATGGATATTTTTGCTCTTAACGAAGAAACTCCATACGTAGAAATCATGCCTGAAATTATTGACAGGGGCTTTTCGCGAATACCAGTTTACAAGGATAGTATCGACAACATCACAGGAATTTTATATACCAAGGATTTATTGCCGTATTTCGATCGAGAATCATTTGATTGGGTGAGCCTCATACGAGAGGCTTATTTTGTTCCAGAGAATAAAAAACTTGACGATTTATTGAATGAATTTAAAGACCGAAAAATGCATTTGGCAATTGTGGTAGATGAATATGGTGGCACAAGCGGATTGATTTCTTTGGAAGATATCATCGAAGAAATTGTTGGTGAAATTAGCGACGAGTATGACGATGATGACTTGATTTATTCAAAGTTGGATGACACCACTTTTGTCTTTGAAGGAAAGACGCCATTAAAGGACTTTTATAAGGTTATAAAATTGAAAGAGCCTAAACGCTTTGAAGATTCCAAAGGAGAAGCCGAAACGTTGGCTGGATTTCTTTTGGAAATTTCACGTGGATTTCCGAAGAAAAACGAGATAATAATTTTCCATAATTATACGTTTACTATAGAAGCTTTTGATAATAAACGAATCAAGCAAATTAAACTGTCTATCAATCCATAATACCTACTTAATTCTAAATTGAACAACGGCTATGCGTTTCCTTTTAATCCTTATATTTTGTTTTATTTTGAATGGTTGTGTCGATGAAATAGTAGTAAAACCAGCTTCGCAATTAAGCCTCGAATATCCCATACAAGAATACAATGTGCCAGAATTGGATTGCCCTTTTAGTTTTGCTAAAAATGAGATTGCAAACTTAATAATAAAGAATAACTGCGGAATCAATATTAATTATCCTCAAATGAACGCAACGGTATATCTCACATATCAACCAGTCCAAGAGGATAACTTGGAGGCGTTGCTAAGAGATGCCCAGAAACTGGCCTATGACCACACCATAAAAGCCGAAAGCATCCCAGCGTTCCCTTTTGTAAACACAGATGATAATGTCTACGGAATGTTTTATAGCATTAATGGTGAAGCAGCTTCTCAATCTCAATTTTACGTAACAGACAGTTTGAATCACTTTGTTTCAGGAGCTCTTTATTTTGATACGAAGCCTAATTTCGACTCTATATATCCTGCTGTTGTTTATCTCCGTGATGATATTCGTAAAATTATGGAAACTATTTCTTGGAGGGAATAAATATTTGGTTTTGCTGAATTCTCAATTCAGAATTATTCCTCAATTTTGTGTTTTCAAAGAGCAATGAGCAACCAGCACCTAAAATGGGTCTATCTTATTATATTATCCCTTGTTTGGGGGAGTTCATTCATCTTAATTAAAAAAGGCTTAGTAGGCCTGACCGATTACCAATTGGGTACAATTCGTATTGTGCTTACCTCTATATTTCTTTTTTCAGTAGGATTTAAGAGCATACGGCAAATTGAAAAAAAGCATTGGTTTTGGATCGCTGTGTCAGGTTTGGTAAGCTCTTTTTTTCCTCCCTTTTTGTTTGCAATGGCGCAAAGTCATATTGACAGCTCCGTTGCTTCAATACTAAATTCGTTGACGCCATTGGCAACAGCTGTTTTGGGAATTATTATGTTTAAAATCCTGAGTAGCAGACGTCAAATTTGGGGAGTACTCATAGGATTAGTAGGAACAGTATTGCTTATTTTGGCTGGGGCCGATTTTAATCCAGATCAAAATTATTGGTATTCGGGCTTAATTATTGTCGCTGCCATTGGATATGCCCTCAACGTTAATATCATTAAGAAGTATTTGAGTGATATTAGTGCCTTGGCAGTTACAACTGGAAATTTTATTGTGGTATTTCTTCCAGCCCTGATTATTCTGTACCTCTCTGGTTTTTTTGAAACCATTCTTCAGGATAAGGAAATGCAACTCGCATTCTTTTATGTGGCAATTCTTTCGTTAGTGGGAACGGCCGTTGCCAAGGTGATTTTTAATAAGTTGATTCAAATTGCGAGTCCTATTTTTGCTTCTTCAGTAACTTACACTATGCCTATTGTCGCCGTAATGTGGGGGATTTTTGATGGAGAAAGATTCGGTGTTTTACAGGTGCTAGCTGCATCAATCATCCTTTTTGGGGTCTATTTATCTAACAAGAGAAGTAATTAACATCCTGTTTAAGTGTCTTGAATGGACTCTTTATAGGAGGAGGTTAAGAAATATAAAGCAAATATGTCTGCCATCAAATATCAAGGCGGATTTCAATATAGGATTATGGGTTGGAGGTTTGGTAATAATTATTTTTTCTGTGTTTATGGCAGCCTATATTTTTCAGATTGACACCCAATTTGCAGAAACTGGACTAGAATCATAGAATCTGGATTATAATATGGGACTGTTAATATTGATAGTATACTTAGTAATTATGGGCTTTTCAACCTCTTTTGTACTCACCCTCACTTTTAAGCATCTCTTAAAAGAGTCTTGAAACCAAAAACATTGATTCTACGCTTTTTAAGTTAAAAAAGCCTTGGTCGTTTTCATTTTAAAATTTATATTTGCACCCGCTTTTACCATAGGGGTTAGAGCATTTGTTTAACAAAATTAATTAAACGTTTACGCTATGTACGCAATTGTAGAGATAGCAGGGCAGCAATTTAAAGTTGCAAAAGACCAAAAAGTCTTTGTAAACCGTTTGGCCACAGAAGAAGGTGAAAAAGTGTCTTTTGACAATGTACTTCTTATTGGTGACGGAGACAAAGTTACCGTTGGCGCCCCGGCTATAGACGGCGCTCAAGTAGGAGCCAAAGTCGTGAAACACCTTAAAGGTGACAAGGTTATTGTTTTCAAGAAGAAAAGAAGAAAAGGATACCGAGTAAAGAATGGTCATCGTCAATCACTTTCTGAGATTATTATCGAAAGTATTGTCGCTTCAGGAGCAAAGAAAGCTGCTCCAGTAAAGAAGGCAGAACCTAAAAAAGAAACTAAAGCTGCTGCACCAAAAGCCGCACCAGTTAAAAAAGAAGCTCCAGCTAAAGTGACCGCTCCTAAGAAAACTGCTAAGGCAGATGATTTGAAGAAAATCGAAGGAATTGGACCTAAAATTGCTGAAACTCTAGTAGCGGCAGGAATTGTATCTTTTGCTGATTTGGCAAAAGCAAAACCAGCTGCAATCTCAGAAATTATCGCTGATGTTCGTGGAAATCATGTTCCTGAAACTTGGCCAGCACAAGCCCAAATGGCTGCTGATGGTAAGTGGGATGAGTTGAAAGCTTGGCAAGACGAATTAGACGGAGGGAAATAATATTTCTTCTAAGTATATAACCTTATAAAACCGAAAGAAAATGGCTCACAAAAAAGGAGTTGGTAGTTCTAAGAACGGTAGAGAATCAGAATCGAAACGTTTAGGCGTTAAGATATTTGGTGGACAAGCTGCTATTGCTGGAAATATCATCGTAAGACAAAGAGGTAATACACATCACCCAGGTGATAATGTATATGGTGGAAAAGACCATACCTTACACGCCAAAGTGGACGGTGTTGTGAAATTCACAAAGAAAAAAGATAATAAATCATACGTTTCTATCGTACCATTCGCAGAAGCTTAATAATTTTTATCTACCTAACGGAAAGAACCCTCAGCCTATTGGTTGAGGGTTTTTTAGTTTTAGGATTATATATTTAAAGAGCTTTGATGGTTAGATTAATTTTATCAAATCACTAAATTGTAAGTTCACTTTATAAAACACGAAAGGATGAAATATTTATGTACGAGTGTAATGTTCATTGCACTATTATTTTTTTACTACTACCGAGATGATGTCCCAAGAAATCAAGAAATATGATTATTTGGAAATCATCGTAATTCAAAAGGCTAATAACAGTGGGAAAGTTAAACGAATCAAAGTTCGGGAACAAGAGTCATTGGAGGGAAAAATGATTTCTATTGATGACATTGAGGATATTGAAGGAACTTCTGCGTTATTAAATTACATGAACGCTGCCAATTGGGAGTTTGTGGATCGTCAATCGGTTGTGTCCGAGGAAAATGATCCAGTTTGGATGAGCTATATTTTTAGGAAAGGGAAGTAGTTGGGGTTAAACTAAATAGAATGAACTTCCGTTATGTAAACATGTATAAGTTTATTTTCCTTTTGTTATTTTCTGCCCTTGTGTATGGGCAGGAGCAGAATGGAGTAAAAACCATTCACGTCTACGTGGCCCTTTGCGACAATATAAACCAAGGAATTGTACCCGTATCTAAATCACTTGGAAATGGTCAAGACCCTAAGAGTAATCTTTATTGGGGCGCACTGTATGGTGTCAAGACTCATTTTAAAAAAAGCAAAGATTGGACTTTAATACAAACGCTGGAGAATCCAAATTCTAATATTTTAGAACGAGTGTTGTTCAAACATAAGGAAACAAATACTTATTTATTGGCAGATGCATATGATGGGGCATTTATAAAACAAACGACTATTGATTTTCTAAAAGCAGCTAGCGGAGATTTAAAGGAAATGGTAGCATACAATAACAATACCTTAGGCTTTGGTGGAAATGCGGGCTTGGTGGTCTATATTGGGCATGATGGCCTTATGGAGTTTGATTTGGATGTTACACTAAAGTCTTGTGATGATAATGAGCGCGATGCCATTATGTTGGCTTGCATCAGTAAAAATTATTTTGCGCCTTATTTAGAAAAAACGGGAGCTCGGCCTTTGGTATGGACTACAGGACTTATGGCTCCTGAAGCCTACACTTTAAAATCGGCTATTGATGGTTGGGTTTTAGGAGAAACCGATTTGCAAATTCGAGAAAGAGCTGCTGCTGCATATCATAAGTATCAGAAATGTGGAATGAGAGGAGCCCGCAATTTGTTGGTGACTGGATATTAAGGGGTGCAATTTTACTACCCTAAAAGTAAAATCCTCCATAATCTCTTGGAAAATGGAGGGTTTAAATAGTAATTTATTAGTTACTAAAGTCCAGGATATTTATCAGTAATGATATCGATTCCATCGATGATCCACCAAACGCCAAGACCTCCAAGGGTTAAAATATAAAGGATATTCCAACCAATAGGGCTTCCTAAATACCACCTGTGTGCTGCAACCAAACTTAAAAATAACCACAGTAGTAATGCGGTAGTTTGGTCTTTGGAGCCTACTGTGGCGGCAGGAGATTCGAGCACTACTTTTTCCTCAACTGTATTTTCTGCTGTCGTTGTGGTCACAACAGTGCGTTGTACTGGAAAAGAGGCATAAGACGAACTCACTGCCATTAATGTAACTAACAATGTTAAGATAATTTTTGATTTCATATAGTAAGGTTTTGATTAATTAGTTATCTAATATAATAATAGTTTAGTGCATTTAAAAATTTTCGAATGTAAATTTTTAATAGTCTTACTTGTGTCAAAGTTGAATAACTACTGAAATATTGATATTGTTTCCTTAATTTGCCTGCTTCAATAACCAAATGACATGGCACGATTTTTCGAATTGGTTTTTATAATTTTACTCTCTTTAAGCGTCTCAGCTCAAGACGACTATTCGTATGTAGGAGCCCTAAAATTAAATGATTCATCTCTTATTACCTATAAATTAGATTTTATTGAGAAGGATGGGCTTATTACTGGGTATTCAACAACAGATATCGGAGGGGCTCATGAGACCAAGTCCTTTATTTCTGGCTATTTCGATGATGAAGCAAGTTCACTTAGTTTTTATGAGAGTGGTATTCTCTATACAAAATCTGAGATTGTACAAGATGATTTTTGTTTTGTGCATTTTGATGGGCGGTTAAGGAAAATGAATGAAAACCAGAGAATTGAAGGGGAGTTTAAGGGGTTATATGATGATGGAGAAGAGTGTATTAATGGTGAAATAATGCTCTCAAATTTTAAGAAAATACTGAAGAGAACTGAAAAATTGGATAGAAAAATTAATCGAAGTATTCTGGTAAGCAAAGAGAAAAAGAGTAAAATAGATTTAGTAAAAATGCTTGATAGTTTACAATTAAATGTGATCCGAAAGGATGAAGTTTTAACAGTGTTTTCTAAAAGCGATGTAGTAAATCTAGCCATCTATGACGCTGGCCAAGTGGACGGGGATAGAATTTCGGTATATATTAATGATGAATATATTTTGGAGAATTATACCGTTACCAATTTAAAGAAAAAGATAAAGGTTGTGCTTAAAGATAAAAAAACAGTGATAAAAGTGATAGCCTTGAATAATGGGAGTATTGGTGGTAATACAGTAAAAATAGATGTTTTTGATAATACAAACACCATTGAGACCTTGACCAATTTGAAGGCTAGAGAAACGGCTTCTTTTGTTATTTTGAGAAAGGACTAATCTTATTTTCCCAAAGCTGAATGTCCAGTTGGATTCCTTCAGTTAATAATTGTGATAAAGTTTATTCTAATGTGGAATGTTTCTTGATGAGTTGTCATAAACCGTTACCTATGAAACTTATCTACTCCATTATTTTTTCATGTTTTTTTATTTCATGTATTCCTTTGCAAATTGCTCCTAAAATAGATGGAGGAAAGGTAGTTCGTGGAAAGAAGTTTAAACGACATCTTCCTAATCAATATACTTACATTTTTGAGGACCCGAAGGAAGCCAATGAGTTTTATCATTATGTAAATGCAAAATATCAAAAGGAGTACGATGATACAGATGGTAATATTGCTGTGAATATTGAAGATAGAGAATATTTCTTAACCTTTTATGAAGTTGAAAGAAGTACGCAGACGGTAAACCTTATCCCTATTATTGTGGACGCAGCACTTGAAAATGAAGGGTATTCACCAGTACTGCAAGGTGCTGAAGTGACAAGAAAAGGGGTGTGGTATTTAGCCCTCACAGTGACCGATTTGGAGTATCAAGATAGTCTGCATCCAGATTACGAGCAACAGAAGACTGTGGTTGCTTATATGGAGCATATGCGCAAGGAATATTTAAGTACTACACATTACATTGAAGTGTATTTGAAGAGTGAAATGGAATAAATTAAGTTTAGCCCTGCAATAGTGATAGCAGTGGCATCCTTTTTATTTGTTGAATGCTTTTTTACTGCTTTCAAGGAGATAAATAAAAAGATACAACGAATAGCGCGGCCATTGCCCAAATAAAAACCCCCACCAAAACGGGAGGGGTTTTCAAATGTCCATTCTCAAATAGGACATCTATGTCATCAATTATCAATATAATATTGACAAACGTAGAACTCTAGTATCTGTAGTATTCTGGCTTGTAAGGACCTTGTACTTCAACACCAATATAATCGGCTTGCTCTTTGCTGAGTTCTGTTAATTCTACACCAATTTTAGCCAAGTGTAAATTTGCTACTTTCTCATCCAAATGTTTTGGCAACATATAGACTTTGTTTTCGTAGGCTTCCAGATTGTTCCAAAGCTCTAATTGCGCTAAGGTTTGATTGGTAAATGAATTACTCATCACAAAGCTAGGGTGTCCAGTAGCACAGCCTAAGTTTACCAAACGACCTTCCGCTAAAAGAATGATATCTTTTCCGTTGATATTGTATTTATCTACTTGTGGTTTGATTTCTACTTTTTCACCGTTATTGTTTAACCAAGCTACGTCAATTTCATTATCGAAGTGACCAATATTACAAACAATTGCCTTGTCTTTCATGGCTTCGAAGTGCTCTCCACGAACAATATCTTTATTTCCAGTAGTGGTAATGATAATGTCTGCGTTACCAACAATGGTCTCCAATTTCTTCACTTCAAAACCGTCCATTGCAGCTTGTAAAGCACAAATTGGATCGATTTCGGTAACAGTTACAATAGAACCAGCACCTTTAAAGGAGGCAGCAGTCCCCTTACCTACATCTCCGTAACCACAAACAACGACGCGCTTTCCTGCAAGCATCACATCGGTTGCACGACGAATTGCATCTACCGCACTTTCTTTACAACCGTATTTATTGTCAAACTTAGATTTGGTTACACTATCATTTACGTTAATAGCTGGCATTGGTAAAGTTCCGTTGTTCATACGCTCGTACAAACGGTGAACTCCAGTAGTAGTTTCTTCGCTCAATCCGTTAATGCCATCAACTAATTCAGGATATCTATCTAAAACCATATTGGTTAAATCGCCTCCATCATCTAAAATCAAGTTCAACGGTTTGCGATCTTCTCCGAAGAAAAGTGTTTGTTCGATACACCAGTCAAATTCTTCTTCATTCAATCCTTTCCATGCGTACACCGGTGTCCCAGCAGCGGCAATAGCAGCAGCGGCTTGATCCTGAGTAGAGAAGATATTACAAGAACTCCAAGTTACTTCAGCTCCCAATGCTTGCAAAGTTTCGATTAAAACGGCAGTTTGGATGGTCATGTGCAAACACCCTGCAATACGAGCGCCTTTTAGTGGCTGCTCATTTTTATATTCATCACGCAGAGCCATCAAACCTGGCATTTCTGCTTCAGCCAATTCAATCTCTTT
>JAESTG010000276.1 GCA_016763715.1 Flavobacteriaceae bacterium | reverse complement strand
TAAAACAGCATTACAACATCCCGTTTTTAACACCGTAAGCAAAGCGGCTCAGAACCTTGGTTTGGAGTCTTATGTTATTGGTGGATTTGTACGTGATTTTTTACTGAAACGGGGAGATGCTAAAGATATTGATATTGTAGCTGTAGGAAGTGGTATCAACTTAGCCAAAGAAGTTTCTAGCCTATTGCCCGGAAAACCAAAAGTATCGGTGTTTAAAACCTACGGTACTGCCATGCTAAAAACTGGAGCCATTGAATTGGAATTTGTTGGAGCTAGAAAAGAATCATACCAAGCAGATAGCAGGAACCCCGCCGTTGAGGATGGTACTTTAGAAGAAGATCAAAACAGACGCGATTTCACAATTAATGCTCTAGCAATTAGTTTGAACAGTGATTCCTTTGGTGAATTACTCGACCCTTTCAATGGACTTGAAGATTTAGAACGAAAAATAATTCGAACGCCACTTGACCCAGATATTACTTATAGTGACGATCCCTTACGAATGCTTCGGGCCATCCGATTTGCTACGCAACTACGTTTCAGCATTGAAAAAGAGTCGTTGGAGTCTATCACGAGAAATGCAAACCGAATAGAAATCATTTCCAAGGAACGTATAGTCGATGAGTGCCATAAAATATTAGCCTCACCTGTGCCCTCTATTGGTTTTGCATTATTGCACAAAACAGGTTTATTGAAACATATTTTTCCTGAGTTACTTGCCTTAGAGGGCATTGAAGAAAAGGAAGGACAAAAGCATAAAGATAATTTTTGGCACACCTTAGAAGTGGTTGATAATATTGCTCAATCCACAGATAATCTTTGGTTACGTTGGGCTGCGCTATTACACGATATCGGAAAAGCACCTACCAAGCGTTTCGACAAAAAGATTGGTTGGACTTTCCACGCTCATGAATTTGTAGGTTCTAAAATGGTGTTTAAGCTATTTAAACGTCTCAAAATGCCATTGAATGACAAAATGAAGTTTGTTCAAAAAATGGTAATGATGAGTTCCCGCCCCATCGTTTTAGCTAGTGACGTCACGGACAGTGCCGTGCGGAGGTTGGTTTTTGATACAGGAGATTATGTGGAAGATTTAATGACGCTTTGCGAAGCCGATATTACGACCAAAAACCCAAATCGTTTCAAAAAATACCATAACAATTTTAAGAAAGTACGTGATAAAATTGCTGAAGTTGAAGAACGGGATCACGTTCGAAATTTCCAACCACCTGTGAGTGGACAAGAAATTATGAAAACTTTTGGGCTAACACCCTGCCGAGAAATTGGCGTAATTAAAGATGCAATTAAAGAAGCAATTCTTGATGGGGATATCCCAAATGAATATGACGCAGCACGTGGTTTTATGTTGACAAAGGGGAAAGAGATTGGCTTAAAAGAGGCTTAGTAACAACTATGAAGGATCACAAAAAAATATTTTATTGGTTGCTAGTGGGAGGTGCTCTCATTTTTATCATGGTTGTTGTTGGAGGTATTACGAGACTAACACATTCTGGCCTTTCCATTTCGAACTACAAATTGATTTCGGGCACATTGCCTCCTATGAATCAGGCAGAATGGGAAACTGCATTTGAGCTTTATAAGCAGTATCCAGAGTATCAAAAAATCAACAATCAATTTAGCATAGAAGATTTTAAGGATATTTATTTTTGGGAATGGCTACATCGGTTTATTGGTCGATTTATTGGCGTCATTTTTTTCATTCCATTTTTATATTTTCTATTTAAAAAACAGTTGACTAAATCTACCATTAAGAAATGTATAGTACTACTCTTTTTAGGAGGGTTTCAGGGGTTTTTAGGATGGTATATGGTAAAGAGTGGCCTTGTAGAACGTCCAGATGTGAGTCATTATCGTTTAGCACTTCATTTAACAACTGCATTTATCACTTTTGCCTATACGCTTTGGGTAGCATTAGACATACATTATCCTGAGAGAAAAGAAATTCAAAAAAAATTCAGGAATCTAATCCGATGGGGGCTCTCATTATTACTTATTCAAATTATTTGGGGCGCTTTTGTAGCTGGGTTAGATGCAGGACTCACACACAATCATTGGCCATTGATGAACGATGGAATGCTCATTCATGATTCGGTTACTATAGAGAAGAATCCTGTTTGGAAAAATTTTGTAGAAGGTAAAAGTGGTGTTCAGTTTGTGCATAGATACTTGGCTTATATCGTAGTTAGCATTATAGCTCTAATCTGGTTTAAAGCTCGAAAAATGACGCTAGATATTCAACAAAAAAGAGGGGTGAATATATTAGTAGGATTGGTATTAATTCAGTTTGTTTTGGGAGTTTTCACCTTAATCCTACGCGTACCAGTTTGGTTAGGAGTAACACACCAGATAGTAGCCTTCTTCCTGTTAACAGCAATGACCTTTACCTTACATCGATTTAGCAAATAATTTCGATTGAAAAAACACTTGGCTTATTCTTTTCAAGCGAGGAATAAAGTCTAACTTTGCATACTTAATTTTGGCACATGATTTACCGTTTTAGAATTATCCTAGACGCCAATGACGATGTCTTTAGAGATATTGAAATTGAAGCATCCGCAAGTTTGGAAGAATTGCATAATTCCATTACCCAAGCCTTTGGATTCGAAGGGCAGGAAATGGCTTCTTTTTATGTGGGCAATGATTTATGGGAGCAAGGCGAAGAGATTGCTTTATTTGACATGAGTGAAACTCCCGGAGGTATTCGAATTATGCATGAAACAATAGTCGATAGCGTGACTAGTGAAGACCAAACCAAACTTATTTATGTATATGACTTTCTTAATCTTTGGACATTTTTGGTTGAATTAGCCGAAGTAGCCGATCGAGAAGAAGGTAAATCGTACCCAAACCTTATGTTTTCCCATGGTGAAATACCTGACGAAGCTCCCGAAAAAGAATTCATTGCTGACAATGATGATGAAGATTCTGATGAATATGGTATGGATGCAGAAGATTACGAAGACTTAGATTTTGATGAAAATTGGAACTAAAGTTCTATCTAAAACACAAAATTCCCAAAACAACTTATAACCCTTAGCATGATTAATCTTTACAGCACTCTTATCCAATCACTATCCATTCATCGAGTAGGAAACAAAAGTAGGAACGAACCTATTTTTCTTTCTGAAAAACCTTATGAAATGGATGATGAGATAGCACCGCTGTTGAAAGAATATTTCCTAAAACCCTTTCGAGATAAAGAGGAAAACTACTTTCAATTTGTTCATGATACAGATTTAGAATTTCATGAACTTTTCAATCATATTTCCAAAATATTTGATAACCCAGACACGGTTCATGAAGTAAGTAAAAAATTGCAAAACATCTTTTCGACCAGTCTACTCATCCACATATTAAGGCAGGAGAAGTGTATGTTGCCTTTCTTGAAAATCTGCAAATAGATAATGAAAAGGTAGATGCTATTGGAATATTTAAATCAGAAATCAAACAAGATTTTCTTCAATTTTCTGAAGGTGAAAGACAATTGGAAGCACAGCTACAACAAGGTGTTAACCTTAATAAACTGGATAAAGGAGCACTTATATTCAATACAAAAAAAGAAGAAGGGTACAAGGTACTTTCCATTGATAGCAATCGGTATGACACTAAGTATTGGCTAGAAAATTTCTTAGCTGTAAGTGCCTTTGAGGATGATAATTTCTTTACGAAAAAGTATTTAAAATTTTGTCAAGACTTCGCCAAAGATGTAGTCCTTCCTGCAGAAGACAAAAAAGAAGAAGTACTATTTATGAACCGAGCTGTAAATCACTTTGCAAAAAATGACGTGTTCGAAGAGACGGCTTTCATGAACGAAGTAATTGATAATCCTGACCTCATGCCTGAGTTCAGAAACTACAAAACAGAACAAGCACCAAAATACAAAATAGAAGATCTTACCACCTTCCCAATTGCCAATACAGCGGTTACGGCTGCTCGCAAAAAAATAAAGAATGTAATTATATTAGACACCAACATTCAGATTAAACTGGACTTTATTAATCCTGAAAGTGCTGAAAAATATGTAGAAAAAGGCTGGGACGAAGAAAAACAGATGTATTATTATCTGGTTTATTTCAACAAAGAACAAAAATCATAACCCAATAACAGAAATAAAAAATTCTCGTCTTCACGGTTTGAAATTTATTTTTTTATGGTCATTCTGAGATTCTTGTAACATTTTTTGGTGATATTCGTCGTATACTAAACTAATCACCAAAATCTCAATTTGTGGAACCTATACTCACTATAAAAAATTTGACCAAAAAATTTGGTCCCATTACGGCAGTTAATAATCTGTCATTCACTATTGAAAAAGGAAATGTATACGGCATATTGGGGCCTAACGGAAGTGGTAAATCTACTACGTTGGGTATCGTCCTAAGTGTAGTGAATCGAACCTCAGGGGAATACCACTGGTTCGACGGAAGTGATTCCACACACAACGCTTTAAAAAAAGTGGGCGCAATTATTGAGCACCCCAACTTCTACCCTTACATGACTGCTATTCAAAACCTAGAATTGGTTTGTCAAATTAAAGAAGTTCCAAAAAATAATATCGAAAAGACATTGGAAACTGTAGGGCTTTTAGAAAGAAAGAACAGCAAGTTCCGAACCTTTTCTTTAGGGATGAAGCAACGTTTGGCAATTGCCTCCGCCCTATTAAATGACCCAGAAATCTTGATTTTGGATGAACCAACGAACGGTTTGGATCCTCAAGGAATTCATCAAGTTAGAGAAATTATTCAACGCATAGCAGCAGAGGGTACTACTATTCTACTAGCATCTCACTTGTTAGATGAAGTTGAAAAAGTGTGTACACATGTAGTGATTCTTCGAAAAGGAGTAAGCTTATATTCTGGTAGCGTAGACGAAATGAATGCAAGCCACGGATTCATCACTTTGGAAAGCGAAGATTTGAAAGCATTGGAAGTTGCATTGGAAGAAATGGACGCCTTTACACATATCAAACAGGAAGGCAACACGCTCATAGCATACCTTAAAGGCCCTTTGGATGCTTCCGAAGTAAACAAAAAACTTTTTGCTAAAGGAATCGCAGTTTCTCGTCTTGAAAAACGCAAAGAAAGCCTTGAAGAACAATTCCTTGAAATCACCAAAAACAACTAACCGCGATGCTACGATTACTTAACATAGAACTACAGAAATTAAAATATAACAAAAGTGCGAAGGTAATTACCATCGTTTACTTTTCACTCATCTTATTTATCGCCCTTATTGTTTCTATCGAATTTAATTTCGGTGGTGTGAAATTTAGATTGGCAGACCAAGGGATTTTCAACTTCCCATTTATCTGGCATTTCAACGCATGGATAGCAGCTTGGTTGAAGATATTCTTCGCCATTGTGATTGTTTCTATTGTCGCCAACGAATATAGCTACCGAACTCTAAAACAGAACTTAATTGATGGGCTTAGTAAAAAGGAGTTCATTACTTCTAAGTTTCTCACAGTGTTGCTATTTTCTGTGGCTTCAACAGTATTCCTATTTTTAGTTTCACTTTCCCTAGGATTGATGTTTTCAGATTACATGGAGATTGGTATTATCTTCAGTGATATGCAATATTTATTTGCTTATTTACTGAAATTACTATGTTTCTTTAGCTTTTGTATGTTTTTAGGTTTTTTAGTAAAAAGGTCCGCTTTTGCATTAGGGTTCTTAGGGTTATGGCAAGTAGTTGAAGGGCTTATAGCCATACTATTTCAGTATATAAAAGTAAAAACCGATGTGGATTTATTCCAAACGGTTTACAACTTTTTACCGCTCAATGCCATGTCCGATCTTATTGAAGAACCCATTACACGATTTGGTGCTGTACAATCTGCAGCGAGTCAATTAGGAGAGACTTTTACAGGGGGGTACGATGTTCCATGGACCTCGGTGCTCATTTGTATAGGTTGGACGGCCATATTCGTATATTGGTCCTACGCTATCCTTAAAAAACGTGATTTATAAATTTAGAGTTGCTTTGTAAGGTGCTGCCAATTCTGTGAACTAAATATTCGTATATTTAGCTATCAAACCATTGCTATGCGTTTTATAAAACACCAACTGCTGGTTTTACTCTTTGTAATTCCCTCTATTTTTAGTGCTCAAGAGATAGAATTGTTTCAACAATTTAATGGCCGTTACGATTATCTTTCCTTTGGAAATACATTAAACTTACAAGAAAATGGTGGTGGTGTCCCC
>JAESTG010000275.1 GCA_016763715.1 Flavobacteriaceae bacterium | reverse complement strand
CGTTTTATAAATTTCAAATTACCATATTTACAATTTATAACTACACATATAGACAAGCACCTTTTTGACCTACGTAAGGATAAAGAACCTTTATTTAAATAGGTTTCAATAAAACTTTCTCTATTTCAAAAGCACCCATCTAACTCATTACCTGTGCCAAGGTATTCCCATTTTAAGTAGGTGTGTTATTATACCTTTTTGTTTTAAGCCGAAGGTAGAGTAATTTAATTTTTACCTCTAAAAAAGATTATTTTATCATAATTAATAAACTCCTGCTTAGGCAGGAGTTTATGTTTTTTGTAAAAGGGAGAGCACTAGTTACTTAACAATTACTTGCTTGGTTATTGTCTCATCCCCCACATTAAATATGAAAAAGTAGATTCCTTGCCTTAATTGAGAACTTAAATCTAGATTATAGTCCAAAATCCCATTCTCGACTTTAAGACTCTCAATAGTATCGACTAGAAGCCCATTGAAGTCGTAGATTTTTAATTTAATATTTCGAATACCAGTAGTTGTTTCACCTGTAATGTTCATCCTCCCTATATTTGGGTTTGGTGCAATGGATACTTTTTCCATACGCTCTTCTCTATCAGAACATTTAGGAGCATGAATAAGAGTTTCTCCTCTACAATCTGAATAATTTGGATCTGTTGAAAAAATATACATAGGCCAAGAGCTATCATTTGTACTAATTGGTCCAAGTTGTATATTGGTTGTATTTCCTGTTCCAGAATATGTTATTGCCTGTCCATCTGCATACCCGATTAGTTCCCAAGGAAGCCCATTAGTTCCTAGAACATGTACCGTAATAAAGTAAAAATCGTCAGTAGGGTTTTCTGGAGTGCCATTATCGTTACAATCTCCTACAAAAACATCAGCACTTATATTGCACGAAAAATTGCAAGATGTTGGGGCTACTACGCCAAAATCTAAAAAGCAGTCAACACCATATCGTATTTGAAACCCTTCAGATCCATTAAGTACAGGATAATTGCCAAGGTCTACATTATTTTCGTCTCCATTTCCAAAATAAATAATTAACCCATTACTATTAACTACGGTCCATGATTCTCCTTGTGTGCTAAATACATCTAAGGTAATATTATAATAATCATCAGTAGGGTCTAAAGGAGTACCATTGTCACTACAAGAGCTTATCGAAGTTAATGCTTCTAGGGTACATTCTTCAGGAGGGATACATAAAATATAATCTTCCACTTCACCGCAGGTAGGAATATCGGTAGGATTAAAAATTGGGTTTTCGCTAACTATAATTCTTATTAACTCTCCACCTACTATATCAATATTTTGTAAACTTATTTGAGTTCCTCCGCTATTAGTAAACGTATTAAAATAAAATTCGGAATCTACGTAGACTGACATAAATAAGTCTGCTACAGTAGTAGTCACATTAATCAATCCAGAGCTGGAGTTAAAAAAGGGAATACATGGATCTGTATAATCTCCGTAATTACCAGGTGAATTTCCCGTTGGATTTGAATAATCGGTACTAAGTAATTCAACATTTGTAATGAATGATGCATTGCCTTCTACAATAATCTCTATTTTCTCTTCATAAGGATCTCCACAAGTATCTGTTCCATAAATATATACCGTAAACATATTTAAGCCACTACTAAAGGGCAGAGTATAAACTCCCGTGCTTGAAGGTCCTAATTCTGGACTAACGTATGATACATTGGTTAGATTAGTAGTTGCTATTCCCACCGTATTTTGATTACACAGGAGTGTATAAGTCAATGAATTTGTGATATCATTGCTATTCGCTATTATTGCCACGGCCTTTAGGGAATTTACAATCACAGTTACACTCTCCATGTAATCTTTGTCACAGGTGTCTTTGCCAGTAATTTCGACTGAAAAAGTTTCTAGAGTACTACCACTGGGCAGCGTATAAACTCCTGTGATTGAAGATCCTAATTCTGGACTAACGTATGATACATTGGTTAGATTAGTGGTTGCTATTTCCACCGTATTTTGATTACACAGGAGCGTATAAGTCAATGAATTTGTAATATCATCGCCGTTGGCTGTTATTATTTCAGGTAAAGGAGCACAGCCTTCACAAACTTCGCAAGTATCACTGGCAACTACGGTTAGTTCATTTTCATTGGTATCACCAAACTGTATAATAGTAGGTCCATCAATAATGCTAATTTCTGTACAACCCTGTAGTATCTCCACTTGAATCTCAAAAAGTGGGGTGTCTTGAGATATCGTAGTTAAAAGCAAACCTGTACTAATAGAAAAAGTTATTACATCATCAGATAACTCAGCATAAAAAGAGGGATTCATTGGAATTGTACTTGATGTTAAACTCACAAAAGAAATACCCGTTGCGTTACTAAATTTAATGGTTCCTTGCATTGTTAACAAATCAGTATCCCCAGGATTGCTGCTAGCTGTAACAGGAACGGAGACAATATCTCCCATCATTCCTTGAGCATCACCAATATCCAGAGTGATTGTTTGTGCTTGAGCTGTTATAAACCCAAATAAAATAATAAATAAAATGTAAGATAAATTTTTCATAACTTCATTGTGTTAAGTATCTACTCTGTTTATTATAAGGCTTTTCGATTTTCCGCCTATCAATATCTAAAACTTTATAGTCCAAAATATTAAATCCCTTTTACCGTCTCCTCTACAATACTAGATAAGGGATATTCATTCTTTTAAAAGCCTTCGGCAACTTCAACAATTAATTGTTCTTCCTGAACTTGCGATTCAGGCGTGCAGTTTACAAACAGTAAAGTGCTAAATACTAATAGTATTACTGGGATTAGCCTTATTTTTTCATAATTGTGAATTTGATATATGGATTGATAATTACTATTCCTATACTAATATAGAAGAAGCCAGTTGTAGTAAAAACACCTATGAGTACGGGTGTTTAATTAGTGAGGTTAAACGGCGTTTTTATGTGGCCGGATGAATTTGTATGGCAGTGAAAGGTTACGATATGATTTACCAAAAGATTGGTTTGTGGCTATCCGAATTTATTTCATAGTTGGATCAAAGTTGCCATATCGTAATGGAATAGAAAGTATAACAACG
>JAESTG010000274.1 GCA_016763715.1 Flavobacteriaceae bacterium | reverse complement strand
CAAACAGGAATTGCTCGTACTGGAAAGTTACTTGCTGTAGATCATGAAAACGTGAAACCAGATATTTTAATCTTAGGGAAAGCTATTAGTGGTGGAGCCTACCCAATTTCTGCCGTCCTAGCAAATGATTCTATCATGAGTGTAATCACTCCTGGATCGCACGGGTCTACATTTGGAGGGAATCCTATTGCTGCAGCGGTAGCCATGGCAGCACTTGATGTGGTAAAAGACGAACGATTAGCAGAAAACGCAGATAAACTAGGGAAGCTTTTTCGTAGCGAGATAAATAAATTCATTGAACAGAGCTCTATTTGTAAATTGGTTAGAGGAAAAGGATTGCTCAATGCAATTGTTATTAACGATTCTGAAGAAAGTGATACTGCTTGGAATATATGCCTGCGATTGAGAGATAATGGTCTTTTAGCGAAACCAACGCATGGTAATATCATTCGTTTTGCACCTCCATTAGTGATGACAGAAGCACAATTATTAGATTGTGTATCTATTATAACCAAAACGCTTAAGGAGTTTGAAATCTAGGTGATATTTTTAAAAGTACCATTCTAATAAAAAAGGCACCCACTTTCAAGTGGGCGCCTTTTTATTCTTATTGCAGTAAGTATAACTAGACTCCGTAGTCTTGTAGCATTTCCTGTTGCATTTCCTGTAATCCACTCCAGCCATAAGTCGCGATGGCAATAATGTTTACAATAACATAAATACCACTTAGTATAATACCTATTATCGCTAGTATTTTACCAGTTTTTACGTTGGAATATCCTGTGTATTGCTCAGGGTTCTCCAAATAAACGGCAGCAGCTTTTTTGGCCATTACTATCGCTATAATTCCGAAGATAAGTCCAATGATTCCATAGCAACAACATGTTACTATTGAAACAATACCAAACACTAAAATTAGCGTCAAGTTGGGTAATTTTTGTTGTTCCATAATGTTAAATGATTAGTTATTAGATGTTTTAAATTTAAGTTAAATTAGTTCAAAGTACCAAACCTAGTCACATTTTTTGTAAACATTAAATGTATTTATTCATTTTAACTATATATGCAATAACTACTATGAGTACATTTAGGGTGATTAGAGAAATTTTAATAATACGATCATACTTGAATTTCACCCAGATATTGGTGATAAGAAAGAGTAATAATATAATAAGGGTATAAATGGCGGGGTACATTTTAAAGGCAGCTACAAACTCACCGTCAAAAAGTAAGGCTGTCGCACGTTGAATGCCACAGCCTAAACAGTCTATTCCAAAAAGTTGTTTATTAAGGCAGGGTAACATGTAATCTTCCATGCCTTAAAAATATAAATCTTTTACTTATTAAAGACAGTAATTTTAAAATCTGCCGTAAAATTATCAACAGTAGTCAATTTTACCAAATAAATTCCGTCACTAAAATTAGTCGTTGGGAAAGATAATTTTCTTTGAGTCCCTAAATTCTGCAGTGATAATACAAGTTTACCACTCATGTCAAATATATTCAATCCTTTGATATCATATCCTTCAGGATTGTTAACTTCAAGTTGAGAGTTCGGATTATTTTGGAAAAAGTCTACATTTTGCAATAATTCATTCTGAGCCTCAACTATCGGGTCATTCTGTCTATCCTGATAATTTCCTCTGAAAGTAATAAAGAAACGATCTTCATAAGTTCCTGCCTCAAGAAGTTGAATGGCATCTTTATTGTTGCTAATCTCTTGATATGTATTATTAAGACTATCATATAAGTAAGCCTTTCCAAATGGAGCATTTACAATTTCGGTTCCAGATACATAAAATTTCATTTGTTCATCAAGCTCAAAAGCAATAGGAACCCGTTTGTCATTATTGAAATCTACAGTTTGAATTACTAAATTTCTTTCAGTATCAGTACTATTTCCAATAGGGAAATAAGCCTCTGCTAAACCACCGTCCATTGGATGCGTGGCATCCATTCCAATATCATATGCGTCACTAGCATCATCATCAAACATCAATAGCATATCTCGGTAGTGAGAATTCTCACCAAAGTGTGTAAGTATTCTTATTCTTGGTATATCATTCACGTAACTAGGTTTAGAATCATCATCCACTCCAGTGGAAGGACTATTTGGGTTCACCATAATAGGACCTCTAAATTGTGATAAATTACCTGCTCCTTCTTTCACATTTACACGATGCTCGTTCTTTATGGTTATAGTTCCAGTAGAGTTGGCTCTCACCATGAATCCTTGTCCAATTGGTGCAAATAAACGCTCATACCTTTGTGCACTTGCATTACCAGTTTGAGTCGTAGTGTTTCCACTATGGTCGTAGCTGTAGAACATTGGCAACGTAAATTGTCCACCAGTCACATATGGGTCGCCTGGGCCCGGAATCCATGTACTATAACCACCTTTATTATCTCTATAAAGGTAAGAATTTACTGTTCTGTCTTCATCCCAAAAATGAAATGAGTCAATCTTTCCAAAATTACTTGCGTCGTTAAATACCAAGTTCAAATCTATTGCAGATGGGTAAGGATTTCCTGTTAAGCTATAATTATAAAAATTTCCATCTCTAAAGGCAACCCCTGTTTGGATATTAATTACCATATCTCCATTATTTGGTCTTCCTCGAAAGTCATAGACCTGATTTTGGGTCTCTGGCACTCCTGGTAGTGTAACATCGGTTCCTTTCATGATAAAACCATATCCAGGTGAAACGTTATTTCCAGCTCCATTATATTGCCATTTTTGAGTTGCTGGAATCCAACGAAAAAACCATCTTCTAGAAATTGTAAGAGGGGAAGATGAACCGTTCACTCCAGTTGTCATCAATGCTAAATTGGATTCTGTTAAACCTACAATGTCGTAGAAACGTGCAGCGCCAAAATTTTGATTTCCAGAACTTATTGGTCTTCCCACTGGAGAACACCAGAAGTTATAGTCGTATGCATCTGAGTTACTGTCTTGATAGACTGAAATAATACCATCTCCAGTATTATTGGAAGCTGTAACTCCTTGTATTAACCGAGAATCATTTCTCAAATAAATACTGGCTTCGGTTGTAGCATCATTGGTGTTAATGTCCAAATCGATACCTTGTTCTACAAAAAGAATTTGGTCATCTACATAAATATAGGAATCTGATGTAGCATTTGGTGATACATGCAATTGCGTAAAAACACCAGATGCAACAAAAAGCATCACAAAGGATAATAGTAGGTTTTTCATACTTAAAATGTTTAAAACGAGGAACAATTGGGGGCGTTAACTCGTCTATAATTAGGGTAAAAATAAAGATAATTTTTAAATAGACATTGATTATACGATAAAATTCCCTGTAACTCTGTGTCGAATTATTGGTTATAATTACTAACAACTTTGTAAACTTGTACAATTAATTAGTGAAAATAGATGGAAATAGGAGATAAAGTTTCAGCAATTGACGACTCGATAAACGGTGTGATTACGGGGATTAACGGCAATTTGATTACCATGAATAGTGATGATGATTTTGAACTGCAATATTTTGAAAAAGAACTGGTTGTAATTGGAGATTTAGCCCTTGAAAATGAAATTAATTTTGATCAAATTACTAAAGCAATTTCAGAAAAACACGAGTCTAAGCCTAAAAAGAGACCAAAAATTAAGATTAAAGAGAGGAATTTACCGCCAATGGAGGTGGATTTACACATTCATCAATTGACTAGGCAATATAAACGAATGTCTAATTATGATATGTTAACGCTCCAATTGGATGCTGCCAAAAGACAATTAGATTTTGCCATTAATAAACGATTTCCGAAGATTGTATTTATACATGGAGTAGGGGAAGGAATTTTGCGTACGGAATTAGAGTTTTTATTCAATCGTTATGATCAACTGAAGTTTTATGATGCAGATTTCCAAAAATACGGCAGAGGTGCTGTAGAAGT
>JAESTG010000273.1 GCA_016763715.1 Flavobacteriaceae bacterium | reverse complement strand
ATTTGAAATTTATAAAACGGAGGAAACTAAATGGAGTACAACGCTATTTTTTGTAAAAGGGAAACGAACTAGGTGTACTGCAGTTAACTTATCTATAAAAATTCATCTCATCCAAATATTCCCAAACGTTCTGTGGTAACATGGGGCGTATGTTTTTTCCTTCGGAAATGGCCTTTCTAATAAACGTAGAGGAAAGTTCCATAATGGGAGCGTTTACTTTGGTGATTTTCTCATGCGCCACAAATTGATGTTCCACTTTTCCTTCAGAAATACGGGGATATACATAAATAAAATAGCGTTCCAAAATCACTTCATAGTTTTTCCACTTGTGCAAACTCTTTAAATTGTCTTCTCCCATGATCAAGCAAAATTGCTGGTTGGGATAAGTTTCTTCCATATGTGCCAACGTATTTACGGTGTAATTGGGTTGTGGAAGGTCAAATTCAATATTACTTGCCTTTAATTTTGGGTAATCTTCCAATGCAACTCTAACCATGGTAAGACGATGGATGTCATCCAATAAAGTTTTTTTCTTTTTATGTGGATTGTGTGGAGTGACAACCATCCAAACCTCATCCAAATCACTAAATTCAACTAGATAATTGGCAATCGTCAAATGCCCCACGTGGATGGGATTGAACGTACCAAAATAGAGCCCTATTTTTTTAGAAGTTAGCATTTACTTTTCTTCGCTTTTTGGTGTTTCTGAAATGTGTTGCGCCACCAATTCTTCAGCTTCTTTCAAAGCTTTTTCAAGCGCGTCGTTTTCAATGATAAAGTCGAATCGAGGCGCTGTCATCATTTCTACAGAAGCCTTGGCAATACGCATATTAATTTTTTCTTCGCTTTCCGTTTTCCGTTTTTTCAGTCTAATTTTCAGTTCTTCTACGCTTGGAGGACGTACAAATACAGCCAAAGTATGTTTTGGGAATTTTCGTTTTATTCGCAAGCCGCCCACTACGTCAATATCGAAGATGACGTTTTTACCCATGGCCCAAATACGTTCCACCTCACTTTTTAAAGTTCCGTAAAAATTATCGCGATACACTTCTTCCCATTCCAAGAAGTCGTCGTCTTTCATGTGTTTTTTGAATTGTTCAAGACTTATAAAGTAATAATCCACCCCGTCTTTTTCACCGCCTCTAGGCTCACGTGATGTTGCCGAAATTGAGAATTCGAGATTGAGCTTTTCCTGAGCCAATAAATGACGAACAATGGTTGTTTTACCACTGCCTGAAGGCGCCGAAAATACAATTAGCTTGCCTTCTGTCATTACAAAACGTTAAGTGCTTGTTCCTTAATTTTTTCCAATTCGTCTTTCATTTGAACTACAATCTGTTGCATGGGCGCAAAATTGGCTTTACTACCAATAGTGTTTACTTCACGACCTATTTCTTGGGAGATAAAGCCTAGTTTTTTCCCATTGGAATCGCTTTGACCCAGTGTTTCTTTAAAATAATCTAAATGGTTTTTTAAGCGTACTTTTTCTTCCGTGATATCGTATTTTTCGAGATAGTAAATGAGTTCTTGCTCAAAACGATTTTCGTCTACAGTTTCTTTTAATTCTGAAACCGCTTTTCGAAGTCGCTCCTTTACATTTTCAATACGTTGCGGATCTATTTCAATCACTTTTTCAAGTAAGGTTGAAATATTGTCAACTCGTAAAGTAAACTCTGCTTCCAATGATTTTCCTTCATCAATACGATATTGTTTGATGGAAGTTAATGCTTCGTCCACGGCCTGTACGATCTTACCATATTCAGATTCGTCTATTTCCTCTCGCTCAGTTTTAAGTGCGTCTGGCATACGAACCGCCATTTTTAGTAGCTCCGTTTCGTCACCATTCACTACTTTTTTTAACTGATTGATATATTGATTTACCACTGCTTCATTAATCTTTGTATTGGCTACTTCTCCACTAATTTCAACAAACAGGTTGAAATCTACTTTTCCTCTCACTAGTGATTTTGAAATACGATTCCGAAGAATTAATTCTTTTTCGCGATATGCTCCAGGTACTCGAGCATTTAGGTCTAAATTTTTGCTGTTAAGCGATTTAATTTCGACAGTAATTTTTTTAGTTGGCAGTTGCAAAATACTTTTGCCGTAGCCAGTCATGGATTGAATCATAAGCTTGGTTTATCCTGCTCAACCACTAAGGTTTTGGAGCATTTAGATGCAAAGGTAAGGAATTGTTCAGAGCTAGGTCATGAGAATTCCAAGCCTTTATTATCCAAAAATGCTATCACGATTGAAGTTTTTGTCTAAATGCATTTCAGTAAAAATAAAAACAGAGAGGATCAATAGGTTTTAGGACAACCAACTGGGTTAATAAAAGCCACAATATTTAAGGGTAATAAAAAGTTGCTTATTAATAAGTGATATACTCAAAATAAGATGTCAAAACCTTGAAATTATCAGACTAGTCTAAGTTTTTAATCTTAATATTTCGATACCACACCTTATCGCCGTGATCTTGTAACCCGATATGTCCAGTTTGGAATTTCCCGAAACCTTCCCAGTCTTTAAACTTGGAATTAGCCACCATCCCGTCCCAATCGGTTCCGTTCACTGCAAAGGTGAATAACTCGGTTCCGTTTAGGGTTACTTTTCCTTGATTGGTCTTGTGGTTCACTTCTAGTTCACATAGATTCCATTCGCCTACAGGATTAGTAACGCCTGAAGGTGGAGCAATCATATCGTAAAGAGACCCAGCTGTGTGTGTGCCGCCAACAACTTTTGCGTCGGGGTGTTTTTCGTTGTCTAAAACTTGAATCTCTGGACCTGTTTGATAGGCTTCAGGAAAGGCGGCACCTTCATGGACGCCCCAAAAAATTCCGCTATTACCACCTTCGGAAATTTTCCATTCTAGTGAAAGAATAAAGTTGGTATATTGATCTTTCGAGATGATATTTTTGCCTCCTTTTTCACCCGGCGTAAATGCCATCGCACCATCTTCAATGGTCCATTCGGCAGGCATGTCTTTCATTAAATAGCCCCTCCAGTTGTCAAGCGAAGTGCCATCGAAAAGGGCAATCCATTCAGAGTTGCTATCTATACCTTTTTCTTGAACTGTTTCGACGGTTGTTTCTGCAATGGGTTCGGTTGTTTTTTCTTTACAGGAAAAACTAATGAATATTATGGTTACTAATAGGATTGTTTTTTTCATAACTATTGAATTATAATTCTCTTACCCAAATATTTCGGAAACTCACTCCACTTTTATCACCGTGATCTTGCAATTTAATAGGGGCAGGACCATGCGAATCATTTTTAGGCCAACCAATATATTCGGTAGTGCCTTCTAGCTCAAAATGGTCTTGTACCAAGACATTATTTAGAAATACAGTAAGTGTTGCCGATTTGCTTTTGGTGCCATTTTCATCAAATTCAGGAGCGTGGAAAATAATATCATAGATGTTCCATTCGCCAGTAGGCATAGCTGCCATCACTAAAGGAATTGATTGTTTGTAAAT
>JAESTG010000272.1 GCA_016763715.1 Flavobacteriaceae bacterium | reverse complement strand
GTTTTATTTCTATTTTTTTTATTTCTAACCACTTTCAATACATCGGCACAAGAATCTGAATCAGGAAATCAAAATGCTGAGCTAGGTGAAGACCTTGTTTTATGCAATTTAAATGATTACGAAATTGTTCCCGAACTTACGGGAGATTTTACTGAAGCCACCTATTTATGGAGCCCTGGAGGAGAGACCTCTCCATCTATTACTGTACATACTTCCAATACATATAGTGTTAAAATAACTACGTCTTCATATGCACTTAACGATAGTATTAATCTTCTGTTCCTAACTAGTCCAAATTGTTCCATCGGGCCTATTTGTGTTGCTGTTGACTTTGAAGAAAACTTCGGAACAGGTACAGGGCGTGTTTGCGACCTTGGAGGTGCAACTACAACGTATGTTTGTAATAATATAACTCAAGTAAATGATGGGGAATATAGCATCACTAATACTTCTAACGGCTTAAATACGGGATGGCATCTCGATATGGAGGATCATACCGAAGGAGACGTTGACGGTCGTATGTTATTCGTAAATGCAGATATTACTATTGGAGAATTCTATAGACGAACCATCACGCTAAGCGAAAATGTAGATTATACCTTCAACGCATGGATTACTACTGTATATGATACCGATACTGGTATTTGTACTGGAACAGGAATTCCGTCCAATGTAATCTTCAGAATTGAAGACCTAGGAGGAACACTTATTGAAGAAACAAATACAGGAGATATAGAAAATGGTACAGATCCTGTTTGGCAAGAGTTCTTCATTACCTTTAATACAGGTTCAAACACAGATATTCAATTAGTTTTAATTAATAATTTGGTTGGTGGCTGCGGAAATGACCTAGCAATAGATGATATTACCTTGTCACTAGAAAATAGCGAACCTCAAATTGTAACTCCAGATGACTTATCTGAATGTGACGAAACTGGAAATGAAGAAGCGACTTTTAATTTGGAAAGTCAAATAACTACCATATTAGATGGGCAAGACCCAACCGACTTCAACATTACCTTCCATTTGGATCAATTAGATGCTGAAGCTAATCAGAATGCAATTACAATACCAACTGCTTATGTAAATACTGTGAATCCCGAAACCGTTTATGTACGTGTTGAAAGAGTAACTGAAGTAGCTTGCTTTAGCATAATTAATTTTGATCTTACCGTCGAACTTGTGGTTGATTTTGAAGTGGATTTACCACCGGCCGTAGATCTTTGTAGCACCGACAAATTTCCGACATTAGATGCAACTCCAACCAACCAAGGCCTTGATCTTACACTTGTTACCTATGAATGGACAGATGCAGGCGGAACTATAGTTTCTACGGAAGCTATCTTTACTCCAACATCGGATGGAACCTATTCGGTTACTATAAACCTACCTCCTTGTAGTTTTGAAACCATAACAATTGAGATTAACACCACCGAAACTCCAGTTTTAGACTTAGGAACAGATCAAGTATTATGTGATGGTGGCATTTTTGACATCATTCCAGAATTAAGCGGAAACACAGGCAGAATTACATATTCATGGAGCACTGGCGAAACTACACCAACAATTACAGTTGATACTTCAGGTACTTACACCTTAGAAATTACTGTAGGCGCATGTGTCGTCTCAGATTCAATAGAAATATTTATTTCTGATCCTATTATTGTTGAAATAGGTGATGATTTTAAAACCTGTCCCAACGAAACGCAGGTATTGACTGCGACTTCCAATGAAACAGATGTAACTTACCAATGGTCCTTGAACGGGGGCCTAATCACAGGAGCTACAAACCAAGTATTAGAATTCAGTATTGAAATTGGCACTTTAAGTACGCAAATTTATAGTGTAATTGTAAATAAAGGAGAATGTGTGGGTGAGGCTGAAATTGATATTTCTCTTTACGATATTGGAAACTGCGTGATTTCTCAAGGTATCTCACCAAACAATGACACTTATAATGATTCTCTTAACCTAGAGTTCTTATCGGATCGAGCAGGCGGAATTAGTAAATTACAAATCTATAGCAGATACGGAGCTTTAGTGTTTGAAGCTGTAAACTATATTAAAGAATGGGAAGGGCAAGATAAAAATGGAAATGAGCTTCCAACGGGAACTTACTTCTACGTTGTTGATCTTGTAGAAGAAGATTCGGTATATGGTCAACAGGCCACAGGATGGATTTATCTAAATAAAGACGCTAACTAATGGCTATCAAAACTGAAATAAAAATTTTCAATATTTTTAAAATGAAAAACATATATATACTAGCTTTTCTTCTAGTAATTCTATTTTTTCAGGATACCAAGGCACAACAAGATCCTCAGTATACACAGTACATGTACAATATGAACGTTGTCAATCCTGCATATGCTGGTTCCAAAGAAAACCTTTCGATTACGGCACTGTACAGAAAACAATGGTCTGGACTTGATGGAGCCCCCGAAACAATCACTTTCTCGGGACATACCCCAGTAACAGACAAAGTAGGATTAGGACTTTCTGTAATTAAAGATGAATTAGGCCCTGTTAAAGAGACCAACGTTTATGTTGATTTCTCATATACACTACAAGTTTCAGAAGAGTTTAAATTGGCACTAGGCCTTAAAGCTGGGGCTAGTTTTCATGATGTAGGCTTAGTTGGACTCGAGTTACAAGATCCAAATGATCCTTTCTTTTCTGAAGATATTAGCAACACCTACCCTAACGTAGGGGCAGGAGCATTTTTCTACGGAGATAATTTTTACGTAGGCTTGTCTGTTCCTAATCTATTAAATTCAGTTCATTTGGACGCCAATGGATTAAAAATTGGATCTGAAACCAATCACTACTTTGCTACTGCGGGATATGTATTTCAAGTTTCAGAAAGCGTAAAACTCAAACCATCGGTAATGGCAAAATCGGCATTTGATGCTCCACTCTCCATTGATGGAAACTTAAACGTTCTTTTCCATGAGAGGTTTGAAATTGGTGCTTCCTATCGTTTGGACGATTCGTTCTCTGGGCTTGTAGGATTTCAGGCTACTCCAACCATTCGTATTGGATATGCATACGATCATGTAATAAGTGATTTAGATGCTGTAGCCAGCGCATCACATGAAGTAATTCTAACGTTCGACCTTATCTTTAAGAAAAAGTCACTTCGTTCACCGAGATACTTCTAATAGTTAACATTAAAGTTCATACCAATGAAAAATATAATTACACTCCTTCTCATATTCACAGTAACCATTGCTTCGGCACAAAATAAAGACACCAAAAAAGCAGACCAATTGTACGATAGGTTAGCCTACATAGATGCCGCCGCTGCATATCAAAAACTACTTAAGAAAGGAAAAGCTGGCCGCTATGTTTTTGAACGTTTGGCCAACAGTTATTACTTCATCAATAACCCAAAAAAAGCGGAAACATATTATAGACGTGTGGTGAAAGGCAGAAAAGTGAAACCAGAAGTTGTTTACAGCTACGCCCAAACACTCAAGGCAAATGGAAAATTTAGTAATTACAATATCTGGATGAAGAAGTTTGCTGAAATGAACCCGACCGATTCAAGAGCAATTGAGTTTATGAAAAACCCTAACTACGTTCCTCAAATAATGAAGGACTTTGCGCGATTTGAAGTAAAGAACCTTGAAGATATTAATTCAGAATATTCAGAGTTTGGTGGAATTATAGTTGGAAAAGAATTTTATTTTTCATCAGCGAGAAACACTACTAGAAAGGAATATCACTGGGATGAGCAACCATTCTTAGATGTATACAAAGCACAACTATTGGTGATGCAATAAAAAATGCCACATTATTAGAAGGTGATGTGAACACTAAATTTCACGAAGGAAATGTGACCATCACAGAAGATGGTAAACGCATGTACTTTGATCGCAACGATTATTTAGACGGTAAATTCAAAAAAAATGAAGAAGGTATTAATCAAATTAATATCTATTATACTGAAATAGTAGATGGTGGATGGAAAGGAGTATACTCATTACCATTTAATAGTAGTGAATATTCTACAAGACACCCTGCTTTGAGCCCAAATGGAAATACACTTTATTTTGTGAGTGATATGCCTGGAGGTAAAGGTG
>JAESTG010000271.1 GCA_016763715.1 Flavobacteriaceae bacterium | reverse complement strand
GATGATTCGCGATGCAGCTCGTGATTTCGCAAAAACCGAATTATTCCCAGGCGTAATTGAGCGTGATAACAAGCAGCAATTCCCAACCAAACAGGTAAAAAAAATGGGCGAACTTGGCTTTTTAGGAATGATGGTAGATCCACAATATGGCGGAGGTGGAATGGACACTGTTTCCTATGTCTTGGCCGTGGAGGAATTAAGCAAAATCGATGCCTCAGCTTCGGTCATTGTTTCTGTAAACAACTCCTTAGTATGTTATGGTTTAGAAGCCTACGGGACAGAGGAGCAAAAACAAAAATACTTAACCAAATTAGCTACGGGCCAATCTCTCGGAGCCTTTTGTCTGAGTGAACCAGAAGCAGGTAGTGATGCAACTTCACAGAAGACAACCGCTATCGATATGGGTGACCATTACCTTCTAAACGGAACCAAAAACTGGATTACCAATGGAGGAACCGCAGATTTTTATTTAGTAATCGCTCAAACAGACAAAGAGAAAAAACATAAAGGCATCAATGCCTTCATCGTAGAAAAAGGATGGGAAGGTTTCGAAGTCGGTCCCAAAGAAGACAAATTGGGAATTCGTGGAAGTGACACTCACTCTCTTAACTTCAACGATGTAAAAGTACCGAAGGAAAATAGAATTGGTAAAGACGGCTTCGGTTTTAAGTTTGCAATGAAAACGCTAGCTGGTGGTCGTATTGGAATCGCTGCACAGGCATTAGGAATTGCTGGTGGTGCTTATGAAATGGCACGTGACTATTCAAAAATTCGCAAATCTTTTGGAACCGAAATTTGTAACCACCAAGCTATAGCCTTCAAATTGGCCGATATGCACACCGAAATTGAAGCGGCACGCCACCTTGTGTTGAAAGCGGCATGGGACAAAGATCAAGGCAATAATTACGATATGAGCGGAGCCATGGCCAAACTATATGCTAGTAAAGTAGCGATGGACACCACCGTAGAAGCGGTACAAATACATGGAGGAAATGGCTTTGTAAAAGAGTACCACGTTGAACGCTTTATGAGAGATGCCAAGGTTACACAGATTTACGAAGGAACTAGCGAAATTCAAAAAATTGTAATTTCAAGAGGTCTATTAAGAGACTAAAACCTCACTTTATCATAAAATATTAAACCCAGCTTTGGTCGGATTTTTTATCGCAAGTCCTCTACCGCTGAAGCTATAGAGAATCGTGCTATTCGCTCATACTCCACTCCGCCTATGGCGTATGCGGGGTACCACTACTATCACTCTTGCAGAAATTAAAAATAAAACACGATTCTAATTTATTCAATTTCAGTAACATACACAATACAACAACTTTCAGAACGCTTAGTAAGACAAGAAACCTTGTAACATTTTGCACCATCTGGGCGACTTATTAAAAGCAACTTTTAAGTAGCACACCTAAATTTCGACAAATCGGTTTCCCAACTCGATTTTTTTACCGAAATTGATACTCCAAAAATTTCAGTGTTTAATAACCATAAAAATAGCCACACCTATGTCCGATGATTTTGATTTATTAGAAACCGATGACTCCACTTCAAAGCAAGAACAAGTTGAAGTAAATTGGGGGAAGTCCATTGACAAAATGAAGTCAAAACTAGCGCAAGAGGGAGATCCCGAAATGCGTCAAAAAATACTCAATGCCACTTTGGATGATGTAGTAGGAATGGCAGAAAAAGATCGCGCCTCTTTACTTGACGCCATCAAGGATCTAACGGATTACCAAGACGAAGTAGGGATCATGTTTGAGAAATTCTCTACTCTCAACCCCGCCGAGCAAAAAGTAATTGACGATGCCCAGAAGGGACTAACTCGAGCTAAACTTGAACTTGAAGATGCCGAAAATGTAAAAGATAGTTGGTGGAACAACCTTTGGGGACGAAAATCAAAAATCAAAAAACGCCAAGCCGAACTCGAAGTAGTACAAAAAACACGTGATGGAGCCGACATGAAGGCAAAGGCCATGTTCCAAGAGCGTATCGAAACAGCAGACATCCAAACATTACTCAATGAGCTTTCTTACAAGAGTCAGGCCGCGGTAAGCCGTTTGAAAAACCGTGAGGTTGAAATAAAAGAAGTAGAAGAAAAGTTACAAGTAGCCATGGTGGAAGCAAGTAAAAATCACACCAAATCACTCCAAAAGAAAAAGGAAACTGAAGATAAGCTAGAAGAACAATACGCACTATTAAAACAAGCCAGACAAGGGCTTGAGGAAATTTCAGATAAACAGTCTACAGAATATAGTGAAACCATCGGAAAAATAGCCACACTCGAGCAAAAAGTGGAAGAACTGGAAGGACTTAAAAATGCCTACACCACACTTGCGGCTAGTAAAGATAGCTTTGCACACAAACACAACCTTACTATTAAGGTATTGACATCTTTACGTAGTAACCTGCAAACGCACAGAGCAAAATTAAAGAGTGATACCGATGAACGTCTGAAGTATTATGATGGTTATGTAGTGGCATTAAAGGCTCGAACCGATCAGGAGTTTGCAGCCATTTTAGAACACTTAGGTGTAAAAACAGATGAACATATTGGGCAAACCTTAGCTTCTATGCATTCTGCGAGTGCCAAAGCTCGTCAAGAAATGATGGATAATATTCCTGTTCACGAAAAAGTAATGCAAGGTGTTTATAGCAGTTATGCGGAAGCCCTTCAAGAAATACAAGAAAAGGATGCAGATATTCAAAAGAATTTTGCAAATCGCTACGGGATAGATATGAAGGAAATTTTTGAGGAATTTTACGCTAGTGATGGAAACGCACCAAGCAATGAGCCTTCAGAAACACCCGTCAATCCAACTCCATCAGAAGGAGATGATGATTTGTTAGGGTAACAATCAACTTTATTAACTGAATACCATGTCCGACGGAGCGTAATGTTTCTGTTGGAAATAGTACTCTATCTAAAAATTATTTCTTGTAATTATATGTCGATCAACCAAATAGTCACACCTTTAGATAGTGCTGTTCTCGAAAACAAAGAGCAGTATGAAGTGTATTTCAAGATTGTAAACCATGCCTTTGGGGAAATGGTCGATAAGCTGATGGAGCATGAAATTTGCAATCCGTTAGAGCTCTCTTTTATTGAGCAATATTGTGAACTCTTGATGTATTCATTAGAGGCTTTTCAGGTAAAATATTTGTTCGATGAAGAAGAGAGAATGCGCGTCGATCTTACAGAGTCTGGTTTTCCAAACTATCTGGAATTTAGATACCTCATCAACGACTTGGCGTTAAAGAGCGAACACATTAGCAAACTACCTAAGCCTGAGGTTTTAAAAGAAGAATTTTTAGAAAGCTTACTGAAATACAAAGAACCCGTTGCCAAACGTAAATTAGAACAAGCCGCCTCTATAGTGTATTACTCTTCAGTGCATAAAAACTACATTTTTAAAAGATTTGTACAAGGAAAGATTATCAAAATTGAAAACAACCCTGGAGCACCTTTTTTAGTGAGTTGGTCCTTTTATGATATTTCGCTTAATCGTCCTTTTATCTGTTTTATGTACTTCGATTTGTATAAAATAGATATCGAAGATGCGACAGAAGCTATCTACGGCGTACTTGAAAAATCAGCAGACAGAGACATGAGTTTGGACATGATGGCCTATGCTGTCGACAAAAAACTACCAAAAGTACTGCCAAGGAAATTTCGAAAAATTGACTTAGGCCCTTTGCACAATGTTTTTGCCAAAGACGAACTAGAAATTACACATTTACTATTGGAAGGGATCATTAATAAAACACTAAAACTTCCTGCTTGTGCCGTTTCGCTTTCTATTGATGAAATCCACTCAACTGGACAATTTAGCGAGGGAAGTTTTTTCAACAAACAAACCCTCCAAGTTTGGGAGACAAAAAAGACTGAAAAATATGTCTTTACTTCACATCGAGTAATGCAAATGCTATATGACAAAATTCCTGAAAGCATCAATAGACTTACTAAAGAGCCTATTGAAATACCCGAATTAAAACTATAATATGGAGCACAGCACTACATTTCCAATAAAAAATTCAGAGCTCGCCACTTTGCGTGATGAAGCCACCTCATACCTTAAAGGCGTGCAGTGGGATCAAGGCCGAAAAGCAAAGAATAGGAATAAAAATCAAAGGGATGAGTCTATTTTACTATACCTATCTAAGGCAAACGGCAGTAGCACATCTCAAGTGATTTCTGTATCTAAATCGGTGTTGAAATTAAAAAAACGTTTGCTCCCCGATTCTCTTGCTATTCCATTATACCTCAACGAGGCTTTGTATGCATTACAGGAGGGTTTAACCATGGGAATTTGGCTAAAAGATAGTTACTATGATGGGTCTGGATTGAGTGGGCTTAATGAACAAAAATCGCATCTAGACGGTACTCAACGCAGAGAATTTGATTCGAAGCAACATACAGCTACTGCTTTTATGCTTTTCGGAACAGCCTGTAGAATTTTATACGACCTAAAACCTAAAGCTTCAGATGATCTTTCGGTATTGCAAAACAAATTTGCTGGGATTCCAGAGCTTTCACTCATGTCTCCCATCAAAGGAGTTTCCTGTATGCTTTTTTACTATGATAAGTATTTAAATCATCCAGAGATAATTACAAAAGACAAGGATGTTCTCGATTTTACCGTGGTTTATTTTGAAGCGATTATTGCTGAAATTCAACTAAGATTAGGTTCACTGGAATACACTGAAACGATTACCGATCGCACTTACAAACTGGAGAAAAGTGAATTTACTGTTTCGGGGTGGGATAATGTATTTGAAGGTACCGCCAAAAGCATTGAATTCAATAAGATTCAGTTTGAAGAAATTGTTGGGAACCGAGATGCCAAACATTTTGCCCGACGATTGACAGAACGCTTAACGAGTTATGATTTTACCGCAAAGAAAAACCCGTTTCAAGAACTGGGTGGATTTATGCCTGTTTTTATGGGCTACGGAATCCCAGGAACAGGAAAAAGTATGCTCATCGCAGCCATCGCCACTCGTTTAAAGGAACACTGTGATAATTTGGAACTCCCATTCTTATTTCATCCCATGCCAGATACGCTCATCTCTACATTTCAAGGTGGTTCGGCAGAAAAAATGGTTCAATGGATGAAACCCATGCAAGATCCTACCAAGCTCATCTTTGCTCCTATTGATGACGCAGAGAACAATTTACAAGAACGAACCGCCCAAGGAGTTTCTGCTGGGGTGAAAGAAGTGATTGGGGTATTTCTGCGTTATACTGAAGGTGCCTATGCCGTGAATTACGGAAACAGCTCCATCGGACTCTTCACTAACTTGCCTGAAATGCTGGATAAAGCAGTTATTTCGAGAGTACAAGGCCGTTTTAAAATTGACGGAGCACGTACCATTCCCGATTTTGTAGATCAAGATTATTTGTGGTGGAACAAACTGGACAAAACCATGCCAGGCTTTGTAAACATGAAAAACCCAAAGGACTATACATATTTGAGCGAACAAGGATTGGCTAAAAACCTAGGAGAAATATTAAAGCAAGCAGAGAAGCCTTCCGAAGAAAGAGTATTGGACATGTATGAGAAGACGGAAGAAAAATACAAAGACACGGAGCATCTTTTTTATGCTGAATTGTATAAAAACATTCAAAAAACGTTTCCATTCTTCTCCTCAAGAGACATTCGAAATATCCAAAGTGCGGTTTCGCTTCGACTGACCGATTTTAATCTCCCAGAAGATTGGTTTGAGAACCCCGAAGTATATTTCAAACAGCAATACGACGTTAAGTTTGGGATGCTTCAGGAGTTGATGCGAGATAATATGAAGGGGCTAAATTTTAGTGATATAAGACGACAAGAAGTAGTTCGATATTTAGATAACGTAGCTACCATAGCCGACACCGATTTTAAACGCAAAGTAGATCAGCGAATCCATGATATGAACATTCAGAAAGAGGCGCATAAACAATTTGAAGAAGACGATTAATAATGGAAAAACTAAAAGCTGCAGGATTAATTGGAGAAGCACTAGCACCCATTTCGGGTTCTTTGGTGAAACGCTATAATGGCTGTCTCGCGATGCTTGGTGTGAACCCTACCAAACTCACTAGTTTTTCAATTGACGGCATGGGTTGGAGCCCAGAAATTTCCGAAGAAAAAAATGAAATTTTCTATTTAAACATTGGTGAAGCAAATAGCAATGCCATCATTGTTACTCCTGCTCAAAAAGGGAAGCCAGTACATATGCCATTTCATAGCTTCGACGAAGACGTAATGACATCAGTTTTTGCAGCTTACGACCGTGAAATTAGAGATATCACTAAGGATTCGGCACTTTGCATACAGTTGGATCAAAACATGGATGCCTATTATGAACCTTTTGACTTACTTCGTTACAAGCAGATTTCGGTGAGTTTTAAGCTACTCAACGATCTCAATGAAGTACAAGAGGAACAACAAAAACTGATCAGTACTTTTTATGAGGGAAATAATTTTATAGACAGAGGTCTGCACAAAAAATTATTAGAATCGGCAAAAAAGTATGGGGATCTTCGCCAACGAAAGTTAAATTTAGAACCCATATCACTAACCATCAAGTCTTTTTATACCAAAGCATTTGGCGGAGTTTTTGTCCTGCGAGATTTTGTGAACGATATCATCGTCTTTGAAACGATGGAGGTGTTCGAAAAGGCAATAAAAGATACTGTACATAACGTAACCTTGTTTCATATTAGCCATAATGAACTTACCTCTACCCTTCTAAATCATCGCATCACCGATTTCAACATCAAAAAAGTTGCAAAAACCAAACGATACGAACGTATAAAAAAGCGTTTTTTTGTTCAGCAATTAGAAAGCTTTGAACATCCGCTTCATGAGATTTTAGACAGTCCATTTCTGTTTAAAAAATACCTCAACGATTTAGACAAAGACACTCAGAAAAAAATTATGAGCGTCGAAATATACAACCAACGAAAG
>JAESTG010000004.1 GCA_016763715.1 Flavobacteriaceae bacterium | reverse complement strand
TTGTATTTGGTTGAATAAAACTTTCCATCTCCTCCATATCGTTAAACGTTTCATGGTCGCGCCCAATGCCACCTGTATTTAGTGCCGTAAGCCCTATTCCAATTGCAATAGCGAAGACCGCAATTATACGAAGCACATTAAATCCAATTTTTGCCGCTCCCAATTTTTCAACGATATGCAAAACGAATGGAGCAAGTAAAAAAGCTCCTGCCATGGCAAAATAAGGAAGAGCAGTGATCAAATAAAAAGAGGAGATTTTCAGACTTACCATCATTGGAACTGACGCGGATAAACCTATCACTAAAAAAAGAAATACCTGTTGTTTGAGCAAAGGAGTTTTAGTAATTAGCTGCTTTGCCTTTTTCCAAAACACACCCACGAAAATTAGAATAATAATGATTATTGGAATGAGCTCATTAAACAAGTTCTTCATTAAAACAAGGCGTGATCCGACTCTATTTTTTCCAGTAATACTTCCTAAAACTTGTGTGTCGATATAAGTGATCAAATTGTCTTGCGCAGCTGAGTTAAAAAAGAAAAACAAGAAGAAAATTACAGCTGTACTAATAAATAGAATGGCTGTATCTTTAAGCATTCTTTTTATTGAATAATTTGATTTGAATAAAAGAAAATACAAACCGAAAAAGGCAAGTGGAAAAAGTCCAGGAAAACCTTTGGATAAAAAGGCCAAAAACAAACAAATAGCAGCTGCAAAAATTCCCGCAATTCGTTTTGTACCGGTCAATTTAACAGTAACTATTAATAGATAGACACTTGCTAAACTAAAGACGGTCATTGTGTTTTCAAGCATATTATTCCCAAAGGCCCACGAGTTTTTGGGAGTTATAATCCAACAGAAAACTGGCAGCCAAAACAATTGTTTTTGAGCAGCCGTTTTTGCTATTTTCATCCAAATAAGAGCCATTAATACCACAACCGTCAAAGCCATAAAACATCCGTATAATTTTTCTGCGAAAAACGCGCCATCAAAAAGAGACATAAAGCCACTCTGCAACTTAAAAACTAATGGCGGATGCTCAAAAAAAGCAGGATAAATTGTTTGTGAAAATTGCGGTTGCCAAAAAGAACCAAGCCCATCTGCTAAATTTTGAGAAATGGATGAATAAATTAATCCGTCAAAAAATAACCCATGCTGAAATACTTTAGCACAAAATAAAATAATGAAAACACCAAGAATAATAATACTGAAAACCTTATTTACCTTGTTCATACAGTGATCAAAAGTAAACAAATTATCTTTTTCACCTTGGGATAAAAGTCAAAGCGTCGATTAAAGAAATAACATTATATATAAAGCAGTGGAGGTTCTCAATTTTTCACGATTTTGACGCGGTCAATTTTACCATTACCTTGTTCCAATTCAAGTATGTATAATCCTTTTGCCACATTGAGTGGGATGTCAATTTGTAATTGGTTGAACAACTGTTTTTCGTAAATTAACTGTTTAATCAGTCCATTCAACAATTTCGACAATACCATTATCTCCATAAGGACCTTGTTGCTGTCCATCAATTTTTGGGCGCCATAACTCTCCTCCTTCCCCTCCAAAATTTTCGATAAATATTTGGTCAAAATGTGGACGGGCTTCAGGCGTTATGAAAACAGTTACATCTCCACCTCTTCCACCTTTTCCACCGTATTTACTAATGCCGCCTTTTCCGCCACTGGATTGAATTTCTAGCCAACCAACACCTACTTTTAAATACTTCACTAATTGTTCACCGTTTTCACTGCGAATTCCAACTTTAATAAATTTGCCTCTTTCCTTTGATCCAACTATGGAGACATGCACATCTAATTTCGGCCCATCTCCACCTAAAATGGCAGGATCACTATTATTAGTTAGTGTTTGTTCATTGTCAATGAACTCTAAATTAACACGCTTTGTGAGCGGGATTTTTTTATAACCATTATTGCTATTACTTCTTGGATCATACCCATTACCTCCGCTAAAAACAACCTTTTGTCTTACATCATACAAAATGGGAATTTTCATTTGCCATTGAACCGACTTTTTACGACGCAGACGCACTGTTAGGTTAACGTAAGGATTATTGTAGGCATCATCTGCAATTTTCAAGATCATTTTGGTACGCGTTTTTTCATGTACCACAGCACCTCCGTCTAACTCGAAATAATAATCGGCAAAATTAATGGTGACGTTTGACGCATTTGAATTAATGATTGAAGAATCCTTTAATTTTGTATTCACGGTCATTTCAACCAAATTTCCGGGATAAATATCTGTAGAATTAAGTACAACATGACAGCGTACAATTTTTCGTAATTGCCCTGGTTTTATAAAGGACATGCTAGTAAAGCATAAACTAAGAATTATCAAAAACTGTTTCACCATTTCGTGTTTTCTAACGTTTAAAATTATCAAAAATTGTTCCAAATTTACTACGCGTCGTATTGGGCCACCTTCTTTTTTTTCTTTGGCCAAATAATACCTTGCTGCATGGCCATTGAAATGATCATTGGTAAACCATTTGGGTAAGTTTCTGACTCGATTAAAGAAACATCTCCCAAGGCAAAAAAAATGTGCCAAATCAACTATCCCCAAATCAATTACCAATATAAATATAATGGATATTTATCATTCTGAACAATAAGAGCATGCCACAAGCGCCAATTTATATACATTTGTTCTATTGAAGTATGGAGGTTTTAAAAGAAATATTAGAAAACATGTTTCCCGTAACGGAATCGGAATGGGATTTTATTTCTGATTCAATCATTGAAAAGAAAATAAAACCAAAAGAACGACTTATAAATGATGGACAAACAGCCGGTGAGATCTATATGGTTAAAGAGGGGCTGCTTCGTGTTTACCATCTCATAGATGGAAAGGAGATAACCACATACTTTTCATGTGACGGTTTATTCATTTCTACCTATTCAAGTTTTATAACTCAAAAACCTTCATTTGAAATTCTTGAAGCAATTGAGCATAGTACGGTTTACGCTTTTTCATATAAAACGCTAACAAAACTATATGAAATGCACCCAAAATTTGAAAAGATTGGGCGATACATTGCTGAACAAAACTACCTCTGCATTTTTGACCGTACACTTAGTATGCAAACAAAAACGGCCAAAGAAAAATATCTTGATTTTATAGCTTCGAATCATCCGAAAATCATCCAACGGGCACCACAACATCAAATCGCAAGTTTTTTAGGTATTGCTCCAGAATCTTTAAGCCGCATCCGAAGAGAAATTGTCATTTCTTAACAAATGTCAATGCAGAATTATGTTCAACAGTCGTCCTTTGTCAAAAATTTTAAAGCATAAAAAAATGAAAAACATTATCCGTATATTAGGACTTACAGTCCTTTCAATTGTCCAATCCTGTTCGCTCAAACCCGTTTCTTGGACACCACCTGAAAAACCCGCACTCATTGGCGCCTATTCAGAAAACAATCTATTATGCGCATCAGAATGGATTAACCTAAAAGACTACGTCGGACCAGAAGATATTGCTGTAGGCCCAGACAATTATCTTTATACTAGTGTACATCCCAAAGGAGATTTCAGCACAGGTAAAGTAATTAAGATTTCTATGACCGGAGAAATAACCACTTTTTGTG
>JAESTG010000022.1 GCA_016763715.1 Flavobacteriaceae bacterium | reverse complement strand
TTTTAAGGACTGATTTGTGCTCCTTTAATAAATCAATAAGCACTTGTTGCATTTCTTGAACGTCTGTAATCATGTTTTTTATTTTTAATGTTGATCAATTAGAATCGGGTTACCATCTGGATCCGTAATTGAAATTGTACATGGTCCTGCTGCTACATCAAATCCCGATTCGAAACTTATGGGAATACCCTGATCCCTTATATTTTTGCGAATTGCGCGAGCATTCAAAGGATTGAATGTTATCGTATTTGTTGGAAACATACCTTGAAAAAGACCAATTTTAGTCTTGCCACTAATTAAAATGAGCCAGTTTTGCTCTATTGCTCCATCTTTTATCTCAAAACCAAGTTTATGATAAAATGCGTAAGATGCTTCAATATCTGCCACCGCTAAAGATATTGACGAAGTCCCTAAACTCAGTGAATCAATAGCCTCGGATGAATGTTGACTTAGATCTATTGCTTCTTGAATAGTTTTATTCGGCGACAAGGCCATTACGATTGAAATAAGGCCGATTAACGCAAAGCCATTAATGATAAATTGTTTCATGTTGAATTGTTTTGTAGATTCTTTGAAAATGAAAAAGTGAAAAATGACTTTTATCCGCAAGTATTTTAATATTTAGATCCTCAGATAAATTGTTATTAATATAATCAATCGCTTTGTTTATGCGCTGTTGATAGTAATTGACGTTGTTCATGTTTTAATACTTCTTGATACACTTAAACCGACTGAAATTATCCGAATTATAATTAACGCGAAAATTGTTCTTGTTTGAGTAAATCAATTGCAAGTTCTAATTCAGAATCGGTTTTTATTTCAGAGCAACTTTCTTTCATAAGTTTTCGAAATTCATTTGCTTGTTCAGGTAGATTTCCACCTGCATTTTCCCAAGTTGATTTATTCGGCCATTGAGCATAGGCAATATAAGTATCTGGCCCAGTTTTATGCAAGCGTGAACCTAAGCTGTTTTCATATTGGTAGATAAGTTTTGTTAAACCTGACCAACCTTTTTGAAAATTTTCAGCCTTGCCTGATATAACTTTAAATGAGTAAAGTACAGCAAACATAATTAGGCTTTAAGCGGAATGAATACATCCTCCTCTGAATTCGGATCTTCTGGACCTTTATAGTCAGCCTCCATTATTTCGAAATGATGCGCATCTCTAATTTCATAACCTGAAGAAGGAAGCCAAGTTCCATAAATATATTGTGAGGTTCGAAAAAAATCTGCTGCGGCTCCAAAGTGTCGAAATTTAGCGAATTTTCCAGCGGCAATTTCAACAACTTCCATCCCATTTGGAATAGCTGTTACTTCACTAACAGCAACGGCTGCCCATTTATCAAAAACCGTAATTGGCGTGAAGGAATCCATATCAACATCATTTGGATATTTTTGGATGGAATAATAACACTCATCCACACGATTCTTAATTTCAGCCCTTCTTTTCATAAAGGTATTCCAAAGCTTAAATGTATTATCTTCAGATAATGTCGTGCTGATTTTTAACCCAATTAGGATTAACTTTTCAAATTCAATAATTTCTGCCTTCATAAGCCCTCTTTTTTTTGCGATTTTTTAAGCACTTGCCCTTCCATAAATCCCTGACCTTATTAAAGGTAAACAATTCACTTGGCAATGCAAATCAAAGTATTAAAAATTGCCCGTTTTAAATTGATCATAGTTACTTGTTAATAACCTACTTCTTGAGAATTATAATTGGGAGTAATATTGTTTATTTTAGCGTAACAAAAAGGCTTTGAAGCGTTTCAAGGCTGGAATAATTGAACTAAATATCGCATGAAGTACCTTTATATTTTATTGTTGTTTGTTTGCTCAACAGGTTTGAGTCAAGAAACTTGGGATGACTTCTCAGGAAAAGAAAGGGCATTTTTATATCACCAAACGAGACGCGTTGAGATATTGAAACTTGAATTATTTCATTTATTTGAGTTTACAGATTCAATTCCATATATCAACGATACCCTACCCGATTATAATTATGTTGAAAAACAAATCGTCCAACATCCCAGTTTATTAAAACTCCATTCTGATCAAATGATCCGAAAATCGGACGGTTTAGTGAGTGATTTGGCTGCGCGATATGCCATTTGGGAATTATCTCAAATTCTGCAGTATAGAAATTCAACGGCCGAAGAAGATAAACCGCTTTTAGAAAAACTAACAATATTTGAAAAATATATTTTAGAAGAAGTGCCTCAAAGTGCGGTTAGAACTTTGAACAACGGTGATTATGTGCTCGCAAAAACTTTACAAGGTTATTATGCCGCTTCCTTAACCGTTTCTGATAAAATGGCGGCAATTCTTAATTCAGGTTATTCGCAATTAGATCAAATGCTAATTATTAATGCTGTAATGGCGGCAGAAGAGAAATACGTTAATGTTCGTACCAAGGAAATATTTAAAGTTTTAGGAGGCGGAAGCGCTGGTGTCAATCACATTTCTGCCGTTGGTGACGGTTCTAATTGGGCAGATATTACAGGGGGCTTTAACACGCCTTATTCAATTGGGTTGCCTGATGAAAATGGAATTTTCAAATTCAAGATTGAGCAAGTTTTTGACGAGGAAAAAGAGATTAATAATTTAGAGGTAAAAGCCGTTGAAAGAAAACAATTTACAACCAATAGTGACTCTAATACTGTTGTGCATGTAGATGTTTTCGGATATCATCCAGAAAGACAAACGACCATTGCAATCCAAAAAGGAGGAAACTCTTATGTTTTATATGGAAAAAATGAGCACCGTCTCGTTTCTCCTGATTCGACTTATGGAGAAGGAACGACCTATTGGCGTTTGATGTATAACCTGGAGTTTTATCACATTGCGGGAATTAAAGAAGACTTGTATGGCAAAAGAGGATATGAGTATCAAATTGATTTATTCGAAAAGAAAATTGAAACCACGAGACTTCAAATTAAGAAAACGGAATACCGCTTGGACAAATTGAGATATACGCCAGAGGGTAAACCAAAAATTAAAAAGAAAAAGAATAAAAAGAAAAACTTGGGTATGTCTGACCAAGATGGCCGAGGACATCCAACCAGTAAAATGAGTAAGTTGGACAAAAGGA
>JAESTG010000011.1 GCA_016763715.1 Flavobacteriaceae bacterium | reverse complement strand
TAGCCTTTGTAATGTAATGGTAACAGAACAAGATTTTAATCTTATTCTTATAGGCAACATACCACTTATACTTACTGGCATAAGACCCTGCCCGCACCTTTCTGTTAATGCTTAAAAGCTAAGAATGAGCAATGCTTTTGATATTATATGGTTTTGGTTAAACCTAAAAAAACCCACTCCTTTTTGGAGTGGGTTTTTAAACATTTAAAGTTTTTATAAAGTTTTTAGGGTTTTAGTCTAAGCCAAATAGTTTAGCTGCATTTCTGTTTCCAGGGGCATCAGTGTACCAGTTGGTATTTGTTGCTCCACCTGATGTAGCCCAGTCGTCAAAGAAGTTGTATGCTTCGGTAATGTCTGTACGTTCAGTAGGGTATGCAAAATCTACGGGGATTAATATTGCCCAAGGCATTCCATTTGCGTTTGCATAATATTTGCCTGAACTCGGTACGCTTCTATCACTATCCGTTCCAAACAAGCTGGTGGTAGCTAATGAGGTGGGTACAAAATCTTTTAAGTGTACTTCGTATCCTCTTCTTCTGTTGGTAAAAATGAAGGGGTTAAACTTATCAATACTTAATTTACTGTCCAACACTGGGTTTTGGAATTCTATACTGATACGGATAGTATCAGAAGTTCCTATTCCGTTTGCACTTATGGTATTAAACATTGAACCTGCTGCACGTTGCATACTTGGCTCTGGGCTATCGTAAGCTATAATTACTGCTTTTGATTGGCTTGCCTCTGTATTGTTTGCACTACGAGTGATTAAGCTACGTACTAATATTTGTCCGTTTACACTTTTTACATCACTTGGAACAAGGTCATCAAACTGCCATCCAAATCCGTTATCAAAGGAAGCACCTACCGAGCGTACTTTCATTTTCACATTATAGTCCACCACTTTGTTATTCGCATCTAATACTTTGTGTATGTTAAAGGCTAAGGTTAAATCATTGAAGTCATAATCACCTTGAGCGGGCCATAAATCTTCAAAGGCTAAGGTAGCTGTTTTATTCGCACTTGGGTAGTAGCTGTTAAAGGCACGTTTAGGGTCGCAAGGATACTCATCAACATTATCCAATATTCCATCGTTATCACAATCTGCTATTGGGGGTGTTCCATACTGCTCGGGTTGGCAAGTGCTTGCAGCTAAGTAACCGGTGCAGCTTGCAACCGCTGGTGAGTATATTCTTGAACTTCCGCTTTCGATACCGTTGGCATCACAAAACTTAATTTTACCTTCTACTCTTGAACCGCTGTATAGGTTGGTTGTTCCTGTTACTTTTATAATACTCGTTTTAGCACCTGTTCCTTTTATCTTTTTCTTTAGGTAAAAATCTTTCACACTCAAAAATGCGCCGTTATCTAATCTAGTATCGCCATCATCTTTTTGGTCAAAGTTATCACCTACTCTTATGTAGCAGTTACTCCATAGGTAGCCTTCGTTTTCTAAATCATCATCAACGTCTATCAGGCAGTAGTTATATACTTTTCCGTCTTCATCAATTTTAAGGTCGTTGCCTACAAATATAAAGTGGTAGTTGTATAACTTACCTTCTACTAAAATATCTTTATCACTTGTACCTATTGTTTTAAGTGTGCCGTAATTTTTAACGAAACCGTCTTTTTCTATTTTTATGTGTTTGTCTGAGTATAATTTACCTCTGTTTTCAAAGTATCCTTTTATTTTTGTCTCATCAGTTACTCGTAAGCTATCACTCCAGTTATATAGTTTAGCATTTTTATGGTATACTTTAATCTTTTTAGCTTTAAGGGTGGTATTTTCTAAGATATAGGCTTTACCGCTACCTTCTATTTTTAGTTCATCAAAGTTTCCGCTTGCACATATTTTTACTATTCCGCCACTTTTTACTTTAATATCTATATTTCCGCCAAATGTACCTGTTAAGCATACTACTTGACCGTTGTTTACAGTAATATTGCTGCTTCGGTTGTTATAGGTATGGGTACACCCGCTACTACAGTTCATTCCTGAACTTGTTTTACGAAATAGATGAGGATTTGGTTGTGCGCCACCAGTAAAAAGTGTTGAGATAAATTGATTGGCTTTTACTTTTTCAAATACGCTACTACCGTCAGGGTTAATTTTTTCTATATAAATAAAATCGGCGAATGCTGGTACACGTACTTTGGTGGTGTACTCTGCACTGGCATCAGTAGCCCCTGTTGAGATTAATGCCCCTGTTGAGGGTAAATCGCTATATATTTTAATAACATAACGCTCGTTTGCATTAGCGTTTGAAACCTTTACACGAACAGTAAGGTCTTTTTCTGTTTCAAATTTAAAATCGGTGGGAACTACTAAATCTTTTGCTTTAACAGTGATATTGTTCCCTGGTACATCTGAAGGAGAATCTTGGTTCTTAAAACTATCACGTTTACAGCTTGACATGGCAAGCAATAATGCGATAAATCCTCCTGTTAATTTTAATGCCTTCATAATCTTAATTCAGTTTTTGTGTTTAAATGTTGAGGCAAATATATTTCAGCATACAAGGCTACAGAAGGCTTTTTGTTCGAGTGGGGGTATTATTATTTAAGTGGTGGTTTACAGTTGTTAACATAATATTAACACGAAATACAAATCTTAATTCCCCGTGTTTTAGCTTTGTATCCCTTTAGTTTATAGGCTACTACATAGTGAATATACCGCCCACATTTACCCGCTACTTTTGCAGGAAACTAAACTCAAAATACAGGAAAGAAGGGAGGAGAGGATTTGGTGTACCTTAACATTAGTGCCCGCCTGAAGCACGGAAAGGCTTGTTTACCAATGTTGCCGTGCCGTGCAAAATAGCTTCGTATTGGTGTAGTGCCTTCATTGCTGCTGCAATAGTATTATCTCCTCTATTCATAGCCATATAGTACCCTTCCCTGCCAAATAGTTGGCGGGCAACAAAAGCCTTTGCTTGTATCTTGATGGTAGGCATTAAACTGGCTAAGTCATCATTATTATATTTAATTTGGCTTTTGCTAAGGATAGTAGCTAATTGAAGTTTCAATTGACCGTCAAATTCAAAATTATTCACC
>JAESTG010000270.1 GCA_016763715.1 Flavobacteriaceae bacterium | reverse complement strand
TGCATTTCGGCATGCGCAGTGACATCATTTAAAGTTTCAGTTAGGTTATATCCTCGAGCAATAATTTGATTTTTTGCTACAATCACAGCGCCAATAGGCACTTCTCCTTTATCATAGGCAGTTTCGGCTTCTTGCATAGCCCGTTTCATAAAATAAGTGTCGTCGTAGGGGTTGATCATTGCTATTAATTATATACTCGTTACATCTTCAAAATTACAATTTCTATTACAATTTTAAATTCGGCAGGGAATTTGATGCTTCATAGAAAATTTCATAGAATGAAAACATTTTACTCCATCAACATTCCGAAACCATGCCATGAGGATTGGAATATAATGAGTCCCACTAACCAAGGACGTTTTTGTGATTCTTGCGAAAAAACGGTGAAGGACTTCACGAGTATGGATACTACCCAAATTCGAGCCTATCTTTTAGAACATAGCCAACAACACATCTGCGGACGAGTAAGACGGGAACAACTTTCACCTTTCCAAATTAACATTCCCATGAATACCTTCAAAATAAAAATGTCATTTCATAGAACATTCCTTTTAGCTCTTCTCATAAGCATGGGTGCTTCACTGTTGAGTTGTTCCAATGGAATGACAGAAACTCAAAAAATTGAAAGAGTAGTCATTGTTGCTTCCGAAGAAGATATTCAGAAAAAATTTAAAGAGGACTTTGACATTCTCATACAAAATAGTGCAGAAGAAGAGTTACCTATAATTATGGGAGCTTTGGAAGTGCCAGCAACAGGCAATTGGCAAATAAACAAAACCCTCCCTATACCATTTACAATTGTGGATCTTCCTCCCCAATTTCAAGACACCCCAAAAAAGCTTCCTCTTAAAGAAAAAAGAAGATTTTTTAAAGAGGCTATCCGAAAACATATCACTACAAATTTTGTTCTTGAGACATTTACTGAGCTGGAACTGAGTGGTCGACAACGAATTTTTGCTAAATTTACAATTACTGAAACTGGTGAATTGAAGGACATTCAAGTTAGAGCGCAACATCCAAAGGTAGAAAAACACACTATCGAAATTATAGAGAAACTTCCCTTATTCAAACCAGCAGTACACAAAGGAGAGCCAATAGCTGTAGTATATATGGTTCCAATATTATTCCAGCCAATCTAAGAACAAAACTTCGAAATATTGTAGTTTTGTTTTGTGACCGACAAACTCCTTCATAACATTCAATTTCCCTCAGATCTTCGAAAATTATCTCCGCAGGATCTACCAAAACTAGCTCAAGAACTCCGAGAGTTCATCATTGATATTGTAGCAGTAAAAGAAGGACATTTGGGAGCTAGCTTAGGCGTCACCGAACTAACGATTGCGCTCCACTACATTTTTAACACCCCTGAAGATTTACTTGTTTGGGACGTTGGCCATCAAGCCTACGGGCATAAAATATTGACAGGTCGTAAAGACAATTTTCATACCAATAGAAGACTGGACGGGATTAGCGGATTTCCAAAAATCAATGAAGGTGAATTTGACACCTTTGGAACTGGACACAGTAGCACATCTATTTCGGCTATTTTGGGAATGGCCATCGCATCACAATTACAAGGACATCATAAAAGACAACATATTGCTGTAATTGGTGATGCTTCTATTGCCAGTGGAATGGCCTTTGAAGCACTCAACCATGCGGGTGTTACCAACACCAACATACTAATTATCCTTAATGACAATGCTATAGGAATAGACCCAAGTGTAGGGGCGCTAAAAAATTATTTCACCAAGGTAACTCTAGCCACGACTCCAGAAACGGATACTATTTTTGAAGCACTTAATTTCAATTATTCGGGACCTATTGATGGGCATAATCTCCCTGTCTTACTTTCTGAATTAAAACGTCTCAAACAAATTGATGGTCCAAAACTCCTGCATATAATTACTAAAAAAGGCAAAGGGTTACGTCAGGCTGAGGAAGATCAAGTAAAATACCATGCGCCTGGAAAATTTGATGCAGTCACGGGAGATTTGCTTCCTAAAAACACAGGGGAACTTCCACCAAAATTCCAAGATGTATTTGGAAAAACCATTGTTGAATTAGCTTCAAACAATGAAAAAATAGTGGGTATTACTCCCGCCATGCCTACAGGTAGTTCGTTAAAATATATGATGGAGGCCTTTCCCGAAAGAGCTTTTGATGTAGGTATTGCCGAACAACATGCAGTAACCTTCGCAGCAGGTTTAGCGACCCAAGGCATGGTTGTCTATTGCAATATTTATTCTACATTTTTACAGCGAGCTTACGATCAAATAATTCATGATGTTTGCTTACAAAATCTACCCGTAATCTTTTGTTTAGATCGAGCAGGATTAGTTGGCGAAGACGGCGCTACTCATCACGGAATATTCGATATAGCCTATTTACGTTGCATACCCAACCTTATCATTTTTGCACCTCGCAATGCCATTGAATTGCGAAACATATTATACACAGCACAAAAGGGCTTGGAACATCCAATCGCAATCCGATACCCAAGAGGGCGAGGTTCCATAATTAATTGGGAACAACCATTCAAAACCATCCAAATTGGAACAGGAATTCAATTAAAAGAAGGTAATGATATTGCAGTTCTAACCGTTGGAACCGCGGCGTCTGAAACTTCGGAGGCAATTGTCAAAGTTGAATCTACTTCAGAAGAAAAAATAGCGCATTTCGATATGCGTTTCATAAAACCGTTGGACATTGAGCTGCTTCATAACATTTTCAAAAAATACCAAACAATTATTACCGTGGAAGATGGGGTAATTAATGGTGGGTTTGGAAGTGCGATTTCACAATTTGCTTCAGAAAATAATTACAAAAACACACTTAAAATTATAGGGATTTCTGATAGTTTTCCAGAGCATGGTACCGTAGCTCAATTACGTGAAATAGTGGGTATTTCTTCAAAAAAAATAGAACAAAGTATTAGAGAGCATCTATAATTACAAATTCCCCTTTATCTTTTGAAATAGCTGCAAGGCGTTTCCATCCGTTAGGCGAGAAATATAATTGCAACACTCCATCAGGTATTCATAAACAGAAGCATTTTGATGAAGTGAATTTGAGAATCCCTTCAACAATAGCTTATCGTAATGGCGCGATTCTCCTTTGCTATTATTCTCAAACGCAGTGGTATACGCATCCAATAAAGTAGATAAAATGTGATAGCCCGCAATCTCTTTCTCAACCACATCGGTGCTTTGATACACTTTTTCTATCGAAATTTTTATGATATCCTCTATCTGAGCCTTGTAATTACTTTTATCCAACAATGCTTCGGAAAAATCACCGCTTAGGATAGCTTCTTCGTTCTCTAAAAATATCATCACTGCCTCCTTAATTAAAGTGCTAATAGCTAAAGAACGGAGATAAGCCAGCCTATCTGAAGATTGAGTGAGGCTATTGTATTTCTCTTTATTAATAGAATCCTTCACCAAATTAATTAAGTACTCTAAGGCAAATTCTTCTTCAATTAAACCTAGATTAATTCCATCCTCAAAATCGATAATGGTATAGCAAATATCATCGGCGGCTTCTACCAAAAAAGTTAATGGATGGCGAGAATAACCATTCTCACCTCGCTGAATCAACCCTAATTCGTCAGCCACTTCAGTAAAAAATAAAACATCACTTTGAAAAATGCCATACTTCTTATCGGCTATGTGTTTGGTAGGTTTCTTCGGAAGGGACTGTTTGGGATATTTTGTGAATGCACCCAAAGTTGCGAAAGATAAGCGCAAACCTCCTTCCACTCCATTTTTAGATTCTGAAAGTATTTTAAAGCCATTGGCATTACCTTCAAAATCGACCAAATCTTGATATTCTTTTTCCGTTAACTGTGCTTTAAAACGCTGACCATTTCCATTTAAAAAATAATCGCCTATGGCCTTTTCTCCACTGTGCCCAAAAGGTGGATTTCCAATATCATGTGCTAAAGCTGCAGCGGCAACAATAGCTCCAAAATCATTAAACTGATGCCCATGTGTTTTTTGCAATTGAGGATGCCGCTCTAGCAATGATTTTCCAACAGCACGCCCCAACGATCTACCTACCACACTCACCTCCAAACTATGTGTTAAACGCGTATGTACAAATGAAGTTTTAGACAATGGTATGACCTGAGTTTTATCTTGTAAACTTCGAAAAGCCGAAGAAAAAATAACACGGTCAAAATCTACTTCAAACCCTAAGCGAGTCTCATCTTGTTCTGTCCGCAGTCGTTTATTGGTATCTCCTTGTCTTCGCAATGACAGGAGCCGTTCCCATTGCATCATAATAATCGTTTTACCTCCGAAAGATAGGAGTTTCTTATCGCATTAAAAATACAACTCTCAGAAAGTTTATCGCTTTGTTAAAACTCGATTAACGCTATCATAATCTCTCATATTTACTTTTGTCTTTTAATAAAAACAGTAGGGCTTCTGACTTAACATTAAGCTAACACTAATGTTACGAAAACCTAAAAGAAGCATAACATTTGGGTAACTAGTACAGCTTCATTTTAAGATTCCTTTGCATCAAAATTGAATATTACTTGATGAAACATTATTTAACTACACTCTTGTTGCTTATCACAGCAATTGTAACTGCACAAACAGGAACCATTGAAGGAAGCCTGATCGACAAATCATTTAACAACGAACCCCTGGCTTTTGCTTCTGCATTTCTAAAAGGAACCGAAAAGGGCGCTCAATCCGACTTCGATGGAAATTACATCATTGAAAATATTCCCGTGGGAACTTATTCTTTGGAAATAAGCTACGTGGGTTATGAAACAGTAATCATTCCAAATGTAGTTGTAGAAGCCGATAAATTTACTCGCATCGATGTGGCTGTCGGTCAAAGTGCCGCAGTACTTGACGATGTGGTAATTAAAGTACAGACTAGCCGAGAACGTGAGACAGCTTTGCTTTTGAAACAACAAAAGGCAACTGTTGTAAAGGAAAGTATTGGAGCTCAAGAAATGAGCAAATTAGGAATATCTGATGCCTCAACGGCAACTACGAAAATCTCAGGAATCACTAAAACAGAAGGGTCAGGAGATATTTTTGTGCGTGGCCTAGGTGATCGTTACTTATATACTACGCTGAATGGTTTACCAATTCCATCGGATAACATTGAAAAGAAGAACATTGACCTCAGCCTATTCTCAACCCGATTAATCCAAAGTATTTCCGTTAGCAAAACGACCTCCCCAAGTGTCTCTGCCGATCAATCCTCTGGAAATATTGACATTACTACTAAAGAATTATCTGGCAGTAAAATGTTAGAAATAAAGGGTAGCACCTCCATAAATAGTAATGTATTGAAAAGTGGTGTTTTCGACAATTTTAAAGTATCCCCAAACCAAGAAAATGTGACCTTCGGAATTTATGTGCGTGAAGGAAATCCAAGATCCAATATTACTGGACAAAGTTGGACCCCAGGTACTGATAACCTTCCCGTGAACAACTCCATTTCTTTCAGTGCTGGGAAAAAATTTGGCGAAAAGCTAAAAGTTCTATTAACCGCTGGGCAAAGTTCCAACTACGAATATAGAAATGGTGTTTTTAGACAATTCCGTTCGAACTTTGTAGACGATACTATTCCTGATGCGATTACTTGGAAAAAAACAGTGGCTACTTCTGGTTTATTGAATGCTCGCTTTAAAATGAACAACAAAAATACCCTGAAATTCAACACGCTTGTGATTAACAAAGTAGAGGATAACGTATTTGAAGGAGGTCGTGCTGGAACTGCTACCATTTTTGAAGAAACCGATCCTACCGAAGGTTTATTTCAATTTATCCGCGACCAGAATACCAAGAAAACCTTGCTTTCTGTAACACAGTTAATTGGAACTCATGAGCTTTCAGAAAAAAACATCTTGAACTGGGCGGTTGGTTATAACTTCCTAAGTGCCGACGAGCCCAACCGTATTCGCAACGAGATAAACTTTAATGAAAACTTAGTTCAACTAGGACATACTGGTGGATTTCAGCAACGTAAAAGCATTCAGAAAATCAAAGATGTAGAGTACAATGGACGTATTAGTAACTTACTAAAAATATACGATAGCGAAACCGATATTTTTCATGTGAATTTTGGAGCCAACTATCGAAATAAAACGCGTGAGTTTGGGTCTCAGTTTGTTGGCGTGGAAGAAACCTTTACCAATGCCATTAACCCAACTTCCATTGATGATATTACGGCTATTTTTAACCAAACCAACTTCGATAATAACCTATTAGAGATTAACTCACTTCAGGCTGATCTTTACGAAGGAAAATTACAAAGTGTTGCAGGGTTTGTAGACTTCATCGGGAAACTAGGAGGTCTCAGTATTCAAACTGGATTTCGTTTTCAAAAAGATGCCATCGATGTGAATTTCGACGTTGGAAACTTTCCGGGAAGATTGGGGGAAACCAACAAGGACTATAATCGCTTATATCCTTCCATCAACTTAAAATACGCTATCAATGAAAAGCATAGCATTCGATTAGCAAATAGTCTTACCCGAACACTTCCCGAATTCAAAGAAATTGCACCTTTCGAATATGTTTCGACAACAGGACAGATCACTAGAGGTAATCCAAATATTGAAGCTTCCAATAACTTCAACTACGACGTTAAGTGGGAATTCTTCCCTACCAACAATCAGCTATTTTCTGTGACTGGATTCTATAAGAAAATTGAAGATCCAATCAACCGAGTTCAGGATAGAGGTTCTGCGGGTATTTTTTCATACTTCAATTCAGGAAATAAGGCTGAAATCTACGGAATTGAAGTGGAGAGTCGTGTAAACATTCTGAATGGTGGAGAAGATAATGACCAGCCAAAATTACGTGTCAATTTCAATGCCTCTAGAATGTGGCACGAACAAGACCTTAAAGAAATTGTGGACGAAGCTACTGGAACTTTAATTAGATCATTTCGTTACAAAGGACTTACCAAAACAGCCCTTCAAGGAGCGAGTGACTGGATTGCAAACACTTCCATCAATTTTGACACCAACACCGAAAACCCATTTCAGGCATCCTTGGTTGGTAATTTTGCCTCAGATAAAGTATTTGCTTTAGGCGCTGCCGAAATTCAAACTTCAAGCGAAATCAACTATAACGATGCCATTGTTGAAAATGGTTTTGTGACTTTAGATTTAATTCTGAACAAGCAACTTAAGAGACATTGGAAAGTAGGATTAAGTGTAAAAAACTTACTAGATCCAGAAATAAAAAGAACTCAATTAATACGCCCTAGTACTACTGGGATAGAAACCGAAGAAACCGTGCTCTCTTATACTAGAGGTATTCAAGTAGGGTTTAACCTTAATTATTCATTTTAAAATTCATTAATTCAAATCAAAAACAATGAAACATTTTAAAACCCTTGCAGTTATTTTTGCTGCATTTAGTATTCTTTTTGCTACTAGCTGTAGTAGTGATGACGACTTCACACCTGTAGATGATGGTGGAGGTGATGTTGAACTTACCGATTTAAGCGGGAACTTAGAAACCGATAGAGTATTACTTTCTACGGAACAATACACTATTACGGGACCTTACCTTATTAAATCTGGAGCCACATTATCCATTCCTGCTGGAACTGTTATTGTTTCTCAATCTGTCGAAAACAGATACATTGCTGTGGAACAAGGGGGTAGTATTGACATTCAAGGTACTGCAAACCTTCCAGTAATCATGAGATCAGACAGTGGTAGTCCAGGAAGTTGGGGTGGATTATTACTCTGTGGAGAAGCACCAACTGCTGAAGGTGTTGACGTAATTGCTGAAGTAGGTGGATTAGTCTATGGTGGAACCAATCCTGGAGATAGTTCGGGAAACATTGACTACCTTATTATTGAAGACGCTGGAGCTCAAATTAATTCTGAATCCCAATACAACGGATTGACATTATATTCGGTAGGAAGTGGAACTACGACTGACAATGTTGCTTTGGTAAACGGAGCCGATGACGGAGTTGAGTTTTTTGGAGGAACGGTTTCAGTAAACAATCTATACCTAGAAAACAACGAAGACGATGCTGTAGACTGGACAGAAGGCTGGAACGGAACAATAACCAATACGTACTGCTTACATACCATCGAAGGTTTCTCAACAGCCCTCGAAGCTGATGGTGATAACGCCAACCCAAAATTAATAAACTTTACTGCTGTATCAAGCACGGGAGGAACTGCATTGCAATTCAAGAAAACTTCTGGAGCTACAATTACTGGTCTTTCATTGGCTGGTTATGATACTTCAGTAGACATGAAAGACGATGGCCCATTAGAAAATGTAATCCTAAATGGCACAATTGCAGATCCTAATAACACGTATATTGGCCCTGCAACTGTAGATGTCAATATGTTCTCATGGGTTAATTCGAATAACTCTGGACAACAATTAGTTGTTTTAGAAGGAAACATTACTGGGACTGAAACTCTAGACCCAAATACAAATTACCTATTAAATAATCCTTACATCGTTCAAAACGGTGGGAAACTAATTATTCCTGCAGGAACTAGAATTACCGCTCGAGATGGTGGAACTGAAGTATACATAGCGGTATTACAAGGAGGGAAAATTGAAATTAACGGTACCGCTTCAAACCCTGTGATTATGTCCTCTCAAGCAGCACAACCTGGAGATTGGGGTGGATTACCATTTGCGGTTTTGGCCCTACCACAGAAGGTGTTGGAGTTACTGCTGAAGTAGGTGGTTTCATTTATGGAGGAACAAACCCTACAG
>JAESTG010000269.1 GCA_016763715.1 Flavobacteriaceae bacterium | reverse complement strand
CAAATGGAAAAGCTTGTTGTACGCGAAGGGGATACCGTTTATGTTGAGAAAGGAGGCGAGATTATTCCAAAAATTATGGGGGTCGATTTAACGAAGCGATCGCTAAATTCTGAACCTACGATCTATATTACTCATTGCCCTGAATGTGACACAGAGTTAATCCGAAGTGAAGGGGAAGCACAGCATTATTGTCCAAATGCGGATGGTTGTCCAACTCAGATTATAGGGCGTATTCAACATTACATTTCTCGAAAAGCCATGGATATTGAAGGTCTTGGAGGAGAGACAGTGGCTTTATTGGTTGAGAATGGATTGATTGTTAATTATGCCGATTTATATGAACTAACCGTTGAGCAATTGATTCCATTAGAGCGAATGGCTCAGAAAAGTGCAGAGAATTTAGTAAATGGAGTTGAAGTTTCCAAGCAAATACCTTTTGAACGCGTGCTTTTTGCTTTGGGAATTCGATATGTAGGAGAGACGGTTGCTAAGAAACTAGCCAAGCATTTCAAAAGTATAGATGCTTTAATGGTTGCTTCGGAAGAGGCCTTGATTTTAGTAGACGAAATAGGGGGTAGGATAGCCCAAAGCGTGGTATCCTTTTTTACTTCCGAAGAAAATAAAATAACGGTGGAACGTCTTAAACAGGTAGGGGTGCAATTGCAAATGTCTGAGGCACAAATGGCTAATCAGACCGATAGGTTACAAGGTAAGATCTTTGTGGTTTCTGGAGTGTTTCTAAAAGTTTCTCGAACCGAATTAAAAAAACTAATAGAAGATAACGGCGGTAAGGTCTCTAGTAGTATTTCTGGGAAGACTGGATTTGTGGTGGCAGGTGATAATATGGGGCCTAGCAAGCGAACTAAAGCGGAAGATTTGGGTGTCTCTATTATTTCGGAAGATGATTTTTTAGAAATGATTTCATAAACCCTCAAAAATAAAATGTAGAACATGTATTTTTGTATGGCAAGCTTACTTCATTCATGTTTGATAAATTAAAACGCAGGTCGTTGCGAAAATTGACAGAAAAAAACTTGGAAAAACGTGATTTCTCCAAGGTAAATGCACCACTAAAAACGTTAGGGTTTTTGGTAGATGAATTGGGGTTTCAGGATTTTGATGCTCTTTATGATTTTTCAAATGAGTTACATTTAATTCCGAAAGATGTAAAAGTATTTTCCTTTATTGAAGTGAAAAAGAAATTACCTTCTTTAAGACAAAACCAAGTACAATGCAAAGATTTTAATTGGAAAGGTGAAATGCACAATCAAAATGCGAATGAGTTTTTGGAAGAGGAATTTGATGTTTTAGTGGGATATTACGAAGGGAAGAGCGATTTCTTAGATGCTTTAGTTTCACAAAGTAAAGCAAAGTTTAAAGTAGGTTTTGTTGGGGCAGATGAGCGTTTATTCGATTTGCTGATTGGTGTGAAACTTAACGATACTGAAGTTTTTAAGGCTGAATTAAAAAAGTATCTAACAATTTTGAATAAAATTTAATTAGACAAATAGAATGAAAGAACTCATAGGCACTGGTGTGGCGTTAATCACTCCTTTTACTTCTGAAAATAAAGTAGATGTAGCAGGGTAGAAGCGTGTTGTTAATTTTCAAATAGATCATGGAGTTGATTATCTAGTGGTTCTTGGAACTACTGGTGATAGTGTGACTTTAAATGCATCGGAAAAAGAACTAGTAATTGAAACCATCGTTGAAGTTAATGATGGTCGTTTGCCATTGGTGTTGGGGATTGGTGGTAGTAATACCCAAGCCGTTATTGAAGAAATTGGCTCGCGAGATCTTTCCAAATTTATAGCAATTCTTTCTGTTTCACCTGCCTATAATAAACCCACTCAAGAAGGAATTTATCAGCATTTTGCTGCCATAGCAAATGTGGCACCCATTCCTGTTATTTTGTACAATGTGCCAGGGAGAACAGCCAGTAACATGTTGCCAGAAACGGTGGTTAGGTTGGCGAATGATTTTGATCAAATTGTTGCTATCAAAGAAGCCGCTGGAGATTTGGTGCAGGCAATGCGTCTGATTGCAGAGACTCCTGACGATTTTTTAGTAATTAGCGGTGATGATATGATTGCTTTACCAATGATTTTGGCAGGTGGTTCTGGTGTTATTTCAGTAATTGGGCAAGGTTTTCCAGAGCAATTTACTTCAATGATTCGTAAAGGCTTGGAGAGAAGAGTTGATGAAGCTTTTGAAATTCAATATAGGGTAGCTCCAATAATCGATTATATTTTTGCTGAAGGAAATCCCGCTGGAATTAAAGCTGTTATCAATAAATTAGGGCTTTGCGAAGACTTCGTGCGTCTTCCTCTTGTTGGTGTTAGTACAGTTTTACGAACCAAAATTGATGTCTTTACGGAGACATTTTAAGTTTATTAGTTGCTTTCGACGTTAAAGTTTTCAGAATTTGGGGGCAAACGTACGCTAGTTGCAATATTTTAGCTGCATAATAAGTTTTGTAATCACGTATAATTCACTACTTTTGCACGATGTTTTTTAAATCTATGAGAACAAGCCTTTTATTTGTATTTGCAGCCTTTTTGTTAACTTCCTGTGGGGAATATCAAATGCTTTTGCGTTCCGATGATACAGCAAAGAAATATGCTGCTATGGATTCGTTGTATGAGGCTGGTAAATTGAAAAAATCATTAAAATTGATGGAACAATTAGTTCCTGCATATCGTGGGAAACCTCAGGCTGAGGACCTCATGTTTAAATATGCGAATACCTTTTACATGCTTGAAGATTATTATTTAGCTGGTTACCAATTTGATCGTTTTGAAACTTCATATCCAAAGAGTGATAGCATTGAGGTTGCGGCATATAAATCGGCAAAAAGTTATTACCAATTATCTCCTCGCTATTCGTTAGATCAGAAAGACACTAATGTGGCTTTGGAGAAATTGCAAGGATATATCAATAAATATCCAAATTCAGAGCGGAGATTAGAAGCCAATGCATTGGTGAGAGAATTGCGTGAGAAATTGGAAAAGAAAGACATTGAAGTAGCCGATCAATACCTAGACACAGCTGAATCATTAGGAACCTTTAAGCCAGCCATTGGTGCATACGATAATTTTATTACAGATCACCCAGGGTCGAAATATCGTAAGGACGCCTTTTATGGACGTTTGAAGGCACAATATTTGTTGGCCATAAACAGTGTTCCTTCCAAAGTGGGCGATCGTTTGAATGTCGCAAAAAAGTATTATGATAGTTTTGCAAAATATTATAGTAAGAGTGACTTGAATGAAGAAGCAGGTGAAATTCTGCAGGATATTGAGAAACGATTATCAAAAACAGAAACAGCAATTAATTAAGAATTATGATTGATATAAAGAATTCGAACGCACCTATTAGTACAATTACTATTGATAAAAACTTGATTGATGGGCCTACTGGTAATATTTATGAGGCTATTTCTATTATTT
>JAESTG010000268.1 GCA_016763715.1 Flavobacteriaceae bacterium | reverse complement strand
CCAGCCTTACTCGATGCCTAAAGTCACGCTTATAAAACCTTTAGAGAAAATGCTGGATTTACTTCACAAGAACAGGAAATTATATTTTTATCTGTAGCTTTTGAAAACAACTGTGAATACTGTATGTCTGCACATAGTTTTGTTGCAGATAAAATGAGCAAAGTACCTGTAGAAGTTACTGATGCTATTCGGAATAACACAAAAATTGAAGATGCTAAATACAGTGCTTTGAGTAAATTTAGTAAAGTAATGACTGCTAAAAGAGGTAATCCTTCAGAAGAGGATATTAACGCCTTCATGAGTGCAGGTTATACAGAAAATCACATCTTAGGAGTTATTACAGGAATTGGAGTTAAAACAATGAGCAATTACTTTAATCATGTGTTTAACACACCAGTAGATGATGCTTTTAAGGGGAGAGCTTGGTCCAAATCTTAATTTAGAGCTAAAAAGGCACGAAGCATATTGTTTCGTGCTTTTTTAATCAAAATGTCGCAGGCCAATTTGGGCCGATAGTTTACAAAAAGCGATTTTAACGAGTTTATTTACTACTCGTCTAAATAATTATTTAATTCGAGGACTTATTCTTATCTTAAGAAAGACTAACTAATTGAATATAATTATGAAAAAAGTAATTTTAATTTTGGCCGTAGTTTCTTTAGGCCTAATTACCTTAACCAGTATGTATAAGGTAGACGAAGGTCCAAAGGTGACAATTTGCCACATTCCACCAGGAAATCCAGATAATGCTCATGCAATAACTATTAGCATTAATGCATTACCTGCACATTTGGCTCATGGAGATAGTGAAGGAGCTTGTGATACACAGTGTACTTTACAAACAGACCCCGAGTGCTATTGCGAGTTGTTTCCAGATGATGCAGAGTGTAACTAAAAGCAGCCCACTATATCAAATTAATCGGTGCGGTTTTTTACTTTAAATTCCAAATTATTAGTATTCGGAATTTAAAAGGGAATGGTTATTTATGTAATCTACTCTTTCATGACTGCTATAATATCTTGAAGAATATTTTTCTTATTTGATGGTAGCTAACTTTTTTTGCCAGAAAAGATAAAGATTTATGCAAATATTGTGAAACAAAAAACTCGTACCTATTAGCTTCTCATGCGTTTACATTTAAACCACATCCGCCTGAAGGGGACAACACCATCTTTTAATTATGGCCTTGCTTACTAAAATTTGTATTTTTACAATGTAATCCCTACTAAATGCAATTGCGGTTTTTAATTTTATCATTTTTTATTTTCTGTCAAATTGGTTTCGGACAAAGCACTATAGACCTCGATACTTCTTTGAGTAAAGCCAAAGCATTCTCAAATAAAGTTGAAAATAAAGATTCGGTAATATATTATCTAGAGCATTCATTAAAACAACTTTCATCACTAAAAAAAGGGGATAAAAAATCTACCTACTCCCTTGAAATAGCAGATTTATATTTAGGACAAAATCAACTAAAAACTGCGGATTCACTACTACATACTATTCTTATCCAGACCAATAACGCAAAGGATAAGATGAAGGCTTATCACTTATTACACAATATTCACTTTAATGATCTTGTGGGAACTAAGGAACGTTTTAAATACCTCGATCTGGCAGAAAAATTAATACCGGATCTTACGGATAAAAACCTTATCGCAGAATATTACTTTCTATATGGAAACATTTATATGTATGATGACGAAGTCGTTCTGGCTCTTAATTATTTAAGAAAAGCTAGGGAAAATATAGAAAAAACCAACAAAGAGCTCAGGATTAGAGTTAATACAAGTTTACACATAGTTTACAGTTTTCTTGGTGCAACAGAAAAATCATTGGAGTTTTCCTTAGAATCTATTGCGCTAGCTAAGGAAACGAATAATATTGATGAAGAGATTAATGGATTGTTTGGTGTTATAGAAAGTTATCTTAACCTTGGCGAGTATGAAAAACTTAACAGCATATTTGACAGATTATTGATACTGAATGAACAAGCTAACGACAATACTGATACAGGGTATCTTTATTTACTTCAAGGACAATCTCAATTGGACCAAAACAACCTAACAGAAGCATTTGATTATTTTCAAAAAGCACTTGATTTTGCTAAAAAAACAAATGACAAAACGATATTTATAGGGGCACATGTAGAATTGACTGATTTATACTTTCAGAAACAAAATATAGACAAAGCCTTATTCCATGGACTCGAAGCAAAGCAAACGATGGATCATTTCGATTCCGAATTTAATATTACATTGGCTCAGGTACTTGCTAAAAGTGGTAAACACAAAAAAGCATTCGAACTTTATGAAGAAAACATTGCTTATGAGAAAGAGCAGGATAGCTTGATAAATCATTTCAATATTGTTTCTAGTTTATTAAATCAAAATTTTGACTTTGAAAAGCAGCAAGAACAAGAACACTTTAAAAATGAATTCGATTTTCAATCGAAAATAAATAATAGAAACCAAATCATCGTTGTATTTACCTCAATAATATCTTTTCTGATATTTCTATTCTTCTATAATAAAAGAAGAAATAGAACCATGCAAGACAAACTAACCAAACAGGTAAATGAACAAACCACGAAAATTATAAAACAAAAGGAACGTCTCCAAGAATTGGATACATTCAAGTCGCGATTATACACCAATATTACTCATGAGTTCCGAACACCTTTAACCGTAATCCTTGGAATGTCTGAGCAATTAGAGTCTGGACTTGCACAAATGCCTCCCGAAAAAGCCCGAGAGAAACTATCATTTATTCAGCGTAATGGACACAGTCTACTTAGCTTGATTAACCAAATGCTCGATCTTTCTAAAGTAGATAATAATCAACTAAAAATCAATTACATACAAGGAGATATACTTTCCTATGTACGCTATATTTCTGAAAGCTTCCATTCTCATGCCAATACGCAAAATGTAATTATTAAAGTAGAGAGCAAAAAAGCTGAAATTCTAATGGATTACGATCCTGAAAAATTTCGACAAATCTTGTCTAATCTACTATCCAACGCCATTAAATATACATCTTCTGGAGATCGAATTACAATCTCTATTAATACAGAACAGACAGGGAATGAAACGAATAATTTCATGCTTTCTGTATCTGATACGGGTGCTGGAATTGAAGCAGCTCACCTTCCACATATTTTCGATCGCTTTTATCAAGCCAATGATAGTATTGCTAAATCTGGTGGAACTGGAATTGGGTTAGCGCTCACAAAAGAATTAGTGCATTTGTTAGGCGGAACCATTAGCGCAGACAGTACCATTAATAAAGGGTCCATTTTAATCGTAAAACTCCCTATTCATAACAACGTGAAACTAACAGCAGCAAAAAATGAACTTGACATAGAGAATGATGATGTTATAGATAACTCACTACAAATTACTCCTGTTAAAAACGATGCTACCAAAGAAAATGTAACTCTGCCAAAGCTACTTATCATTGAAGATAATCTAGATGTAGTAGAATATCTCACATCGTGTCTTGAAACACATTACAATTTAGAATTTGCATATAACGGAAAAGCTGGAATTGAAAAAGCTTTAGAGGTCTCACCCGAAATTATTGTGTCTGACGTTATGATGCCCGAAAAAGATGGATTTGAGGTCTGTGAAACACTTAAAAATGACGAACGGTCAAGTCATATTCCTATTATCTTATTAACGGCCAAAGCTGATATAGATAGCCGAATTGCTGGATTAAGTCGAGGCGCCGATGCCTACTTACAAAAACCTTTTCATCAAAAAGAACTTTTGGTAACACTAGAAAACTTGTTGAAAATACGCCAAAAACTTCAAAAAAAATATCAAGACACGGCAACAAAATTCCCTTATAAAGCTGTAGAAACAACCTCCAATCCCGAAGATATTTTTATCCAAAAACTTCGTGCCGTTATCGAAAAACGACTTGGTGATTCTGGATTAAAAGCGGAAGACATCTGCAAAGACATTGGTATGGGACGATCCAATCTCTACGCAAAGTTACAAGCCATAACGGGGATGTCTTTTAACATCTATTTGCGTACCCTTCGCCTTAACAAAGCCAAAATATTGCTACTGGATGATTCGCTAAACGTTTCTGAAATTGCATACGAAGTTGGCTATAATGATCCTAAATATTTTAGCCGAATCTTTTCTGAAGAATTTGGTGTTACTCCAAGCAAGTTTAATTTGTAACACGCTTTTTATCAGCTATTTAATATTTTTCTTCGAAAAATAATCCACCTTTTTCAGACAATACTCCACCCCCTCTGGACACCTGTCCTCCTACAACGGACAATAGTGAGAATACTTCCATTACTTCCGAAGCATCTTTGCCCCGAATTTAATTTTAAACCGTAGTACAACTACACTATCTCACAGATATGAAGAATTTTACAACATGCATTTTTATGTTCCT
>JAESTG010000267.1 GCA_016763715.1 Flavobacteriaceae bacterium | reverse complement strand
TTTTGGTCTAATTCATGGTTTTGGTTTTGCCCGATATTACAATCAGATAAATGATGAACAAGAATTATGGCCATTGGTAGAATTTGCCTTGGGCATTGAACTAGCACGAGTAGTCATTGTTTTTATGATACTTTTTGTGGGCTATAGTCTACGCTTTTTTTGGCGGATTAATCAGCGGGATTGGATATTGGTCGTTTCGTCTTTAGTTTTGGGGATGACGCTACCAATGCTTATAGAAAATTGGCCTTTTTGAGTTTAATAACGCTTGGGAGTGTTGTAAAACTGAAAATATTTCAGAAACATTTAACACCCACATTTTTTGCTAGGCTGTAACTTACCTTTAAATTCGCTACATATTACATTATATGACGAGCAACAAACAATTAAAATACGATGTAGCTTACTTACGAATGGCAATGGAATGGAGCAAACTATCCTATTGCGATCGTCGACAGGTGGGTGCTCTTATTGTAAAGGATAAAATGATCATTAGTGATGGGTATAATGGAACCCCAACAGGCTTTGAGAATATTTGTGAAGATGATGAAGGATATACCAAATGGTACGTGCTTCATGCAGAAGCCAATGCTATTTTAAAAGTGGCTTCTTCTACACAATCTTGTGTTGGTGCCACACTTTACATTACAATGTCACCTTGCAAGCAATGTAGTAAATTGATACATCAGGCTGGGATTTCCCGTTTGGTGTTTCACAATGCCTATAAAGATGATTCAGGCGTGAAATTTTTAGAAAAAGCAGGCGTTTCTTTAACGCATATTGAATCTTTAGACTAAATGGGAAACACGAAGAAATATATTCCTTTATTGATGGGCCTAGCGGTTGCTGCTGGGGTTGTTTTGGGTTCAAAACTTAACTTCGGAGATGGGAATAAAAAGATTTTTGCCACCAACTCTAAGAAAGATAAATTAAACCGATTGATAGATTATATCGACTACGAATATGTGGACGATGTGAACACAGACAGCATTGTAGATGTTGCAGTAAATGGTATCCTTGAAAACCTCGATCCACACTCTGTATATATTCCAGTAGATCAATACGAAGAAAATGCCGATGATATGCGCGGTAATTTTGTTGGAATAGGAATAAGTTTTTATCCTTATAATGACTCCATTGCGGTAATTCGAGCTATTGAAGGCGGGCCGGCAGCTAATGCGGGTATTGTAGGTGGAGATCGAATTTTATATGCCGACGGCAAGAAGTTATTTGGCGAGAATATTGACCGTGACAGCATCTCCAAATTTTTGAAGGGGGAAATTAATTCAAAAGTAAAACTAAAGGTCTATCGAAAAGGCGAAAAAAACCTACTCGATTTTAAATTGAAAAGAAAACGAGTTCCCCTAGTTAGTGTGGACGCATCTTATAAGTTGACTGATGCTATTGGTTATATAAAGGTGAATCGTTTTTCTGAAACCACTTATACTGAATTTAAAAAAGCGTTGGAATCGTTGGACGACGATGACCTTACGACTTTGGTGTTAGATTTGAGGGATAATCCAGGAGGCTATATTTCAACTGCCGAGCGGATTGTTGATGAGTTTTTGGAAGATGATAAATTAGTGCTTATCACCCGAAATAAAAGTGGGGACGAAAATTTCACATATGCAACTAGGCGTGGTGAATTTGAAAATAGAAAACTTTACGTACTTATTAATGAAAATTCTGCTTCTGCCAGTGAGATTGTAGCAGGAGCTCTTCAGGATAACGATAGAGGAACCATTGTAGGACGACGCTCTTTTGGTAAAGGATTAGTGCAGCGTGAAATGGCCTTAGGTGATGGTAGCGCAGTACGCCTTACAATTGCACGCTATTATACGCCAACAGGGCGTTCCATTCAGCGGCCATATGGAAATGGAAACGGCACCTATTATAGTGATTATGAAAACCGATATCGAAATGGTGAAATGATTAGTGCAGATAGTATTAAGGTTTCCGATTCATTAAGATTCATTACTCCAAAAGGGAAAGTGGTATATGGTGGTGGTGGTATTATTCCAGATGTCTTTGTGCCAAAAGATACTAGTATTGAAAGCGAAACACTAGATTATATTACACGTAACGGCTTTATGAGTTACTTCGTTTTTGAATATTTAGAAGCCAATCGTGCAGACTTTATGGGTCTTACGCTTCAGGAATATGATGACGAATTTGAAGTGGATGATGCCTTGAGGGAGGATTTTCTTTCCTATTCTCGATTGGAGGAAGCCCGTATTGATATTAGCGGTTATACCGAAGCATTGAAGTTGGCCTTAAAAGCTAACATTGCCCAACAATTATTTGGGTCTAATGCCTATGAGTATTTTCTTAACGAGGGAGACCCCATGATCCAGAAAATCTTTGAATTGGAAGAGAACAACAACATTCCTGAGTAATTTTTGTTAAGGCTTTTGTTTTTTGCGCCCCTTTACCTTCAAGGATATTTGAAGAATCACCATCAAAAGCACAGCACAGGCAGCAGCCAAAATACCAATTGCAGCTACAGCACTATCTCCTAAAAAGGGATTTTCAAGGTCTAATTTGCTTGCATTAAAAACAACAAGGCCAAGACCAGCAATCATCAAAATATAGATTAGAATTTTCATTAGTTTAAACCGGGATAGCCCGGTAGCTATTAGTTAAACAATTCTTGAATATTAGAAGTAAATAGTTTGACAGCAATGGCCAACAAAATTACACCAAAAATCTTTTTTATAATGGCAATTCCTCCTTTACCCAAGATACGCTGTAATTTTCCAGAAGTTTTTAATACAATGTAAACTATGAAGATATTGGCAACTATTGCTACAATAATATTCTCAATATTATACTCTGCTCTTAAGGCTAACAGTGTAGTTAAACTTCCTGGTCCAGCTACAATTGGGAACGCAATTGGAAATACACTGGCCATTTCTGGACCATCATCATCATCTTTGAAGAGTGTAATGTTCAGGATCATTTCAATGGCTATAAAGAATAGTATAAATGCCCCTGCAACTGCAAATTCATTCACGTTAATTCCTATTAGTTTTAAGATTTCCTCTCCGAGGAAGAGAAAAACGATCATAACAATCGCAGCGATAATTGTAGCACGCCCACTTTTAATATGACCTACTTTGTCACGTAGCGCAATCACAATGGGAATACTTCCAATAATATCAATTACTGCAAATAGCACCATGGTTGCCGTTCCTATTTCCTTTAAATTGAATTCCATTAAATTAGATTTTAAAATGCAAAATTAGCTAATAAATTTGATGCAATGACGTTTTGTTGCACTTTCTCCAAATTCTATTTCTTCTGAAAAAACCCGTTATATTTGCCACATGTTTCAATTAGGGAAAACCATTGTTTCTGAAGATCTCATCGAAAAGGATTTTGTTTGTAATTTGAGTACCTGCAAAGGTGAATGCTGTATTGCAGGGGAAGCTGGTGCTCCAGTAACTGAAGATGAGGTTGGTGTTTTGAAGGAAATATACATTAAAGTAAAACCCTTTCTTCGATCAGAAGGTATTGCAGCTATTGAAGCTCAAGGAACGCATATTGTAAGTGATTTGGACGAACTGGAAACCCCATTGGTGGATGGTAAGGAATGTGCTTACGTAACTTTTTCGGATAATGGAACTGCTGGGTGTGGTATTGAGGATGCTTTTAATGCAGGAGAAGTGAATTTCAGAAAGCCTATTTCGTGTCATTTGTATCCTGTTCGTGTGCAGGACTACAGCGAGTTTGCTGCAGTTAATTATCACAAATGGCCTATTTGTAATGATGCTTGTACTTTAGGAGCATCACTTAAGGTGCCTGTCTATAAGTTTGTGAAGGATGCGCTCATTCGAAAATTTGGTGAGAATTGGTATGCACAACTGGAAAAAATAGCTTTGGAAATGCAATAGCTTTTCTTTTAGCCGAAGTGAAAATTAATATGTTAGCGTGGGAAAAATTACTTTAATTCTAAAAGTAGTAAAGCGCCCTATTCTTCTTGATAACCGTTTGTTTGGCATTATTACATAGTGTGAGATGAGTAGTGAATATTTTTTAATTATTGATAATCAATGGTATTCACTAAATTAGTCTTGTTAATACAAACACTAAACATCTAATTATGAAGAAAATTGTAATGATTATTTTCGCTGTGACTATATGTATGTCTTGCGAGAATCCAGTAACAAAAAAAATTAAAGAAGCCAAGCAAACTATCTCTAACACCAAGGAGGCGGTGAAGGAAATTAGCAATATGCAGAAAGATATTGAACAACTGCAACAAGTAACACCGCTTACCAATGCCCAATTAAAAGCTTGGTTGCCAGATGAGATTAATGGTATGAAACGAATTGCCTACAAGGCAGGGCAAGGGTCTTTCCTGCAAATTGCGATGATTGAAGCCACTTATGCGACAGAGGACAAATCCAAAAAATTTAGAATTGAAGTGATGGATGGCGCAGGAGAAGTTGGTGCTGCGGCTACGGCAGGGATGCGTATTTTATTTTCTCAAGATTTTGAAGAAGAAGATGAATACAAAACAAAACGTACCGTGAAGAAGGATGGAATGAAAGCAATTGAAGAGTATCGAAAGAATAATAATAGAAGTTCAATCCAGTTTTTTCATGGAAATCGTTTTTATATGAATGCAACAGGTACAAATATGGATTTGGACGAAACTTGGAGTGCAATTGACCAATTGGACATGGAAGATTTAGGTTCTTAAAAAGATAAAAAAATATAATTGAGAAATCCACCTTCATTAAAACAAGGGGGATTTTTTTTACAAGCTGTTTTTTTAATCATTTTTCAGAAAAAATAATGAAATATGACTTTTTTTAAATAAAATATGAAAAAAGTTAGCCTGCAAATTTGTTGAAAAATGATGTTATGAGGGTGTTACGAAAACGTTACGAAAACGTAGTTTAACTACTGTGGAATGGCGTTCGGATAGGGTTTTCAACGACAAATGTTTTAATTGTTCATAACCCTGTTGAGGTATATTTAAATACCTGAAAATCAATATATTAAATATGTATTTTAACAAAATGATAATAACAATGGTTCTATCTATATGTTGAAAACTTTGTTGAAAACCTTAAAGGTATTTTTCTCAAAAGCGTCGCTATTTTTTTCATATTTGTTAGTCCCTAGTAATATGAAATAATTCAGAAAAACTAAAACGAAGGACAATGAAGGAAGTAGAGCCAATTTTAGCCGAAAATAAAGACAGATTTGTAATTTTCCCAATACAACATCATGATATTTGGGATTGGTACAAAAAATCTGAAGCCAGTTTTTGGACTGCAGAAGAGATTGATCTACATCAAGATTTGACCGATTGGTCAGAAAAACTAAATGAGGATGAGCGTTATTTCATCAAACACATTTTGGCCTTTTTCGCAGCTAGTGATGGAATCGTAAACGAAAATTTAGCAGAGAATTTTGTAAATGAAGTTCAGTATAGTGAAGCTAAATTTTTCTATGGATTCCAGATTATGATGGAAAATATTCATAGCGAAACTTATTCCTTGCTTATCGATACCTACGTTAAGGATGATAAAGAAAAAGGAAAACTTTTTAGAGCAATAGATAATTTTCCTGCGATTAAAAAGAAAGCAGATTGGGCACTACAATGGATAGATAGTCCAAGTTTTGCAGAACGCCTTATCGCTTTTGCTGCGGTAGAGGGGATTTTCTTTTCAGGGGCATTCTGTTCTATTTTCTGGTTAAAAAAGCGTGGTCTTATGCCAGGCTTGACTTTTTCCAATGAATTAATTTCTCGTGATGAAGGTGTACATTGTGATTTTGCTGTGCACTTACACAACCATCACTTAGTCAATAAAGTTCCAAAAGAACGTATTCGCAGTATTATTGTGGATGCATTAAATATTGAACGCGAGTTTATTACAGAATCCCTCCCTGCAAGTTTAATTGGGATGAACTCAGTTTTAATGACCCAATATTTGGAGTTTGTTACAGACCGTCTCTTAGTAGAATTGGAATGTGAGAAAGAATACAACACCAGCAATCCATTCGACTTTATGGATATGATTTCGTTACAAGGAAAAACAAACTTCTTTGAAAAACGAGTTTCAGAATATCAGAAAGCTGGAGTAACCAATA
>JAESTG010000266.1 GCA_016763715.1 Flavobacteriaceae bacterium | reverse complement strand
TGAAGATGGGAACATTACTCAAGTAGATATCGCAGCTGTGATTGCAGCTAATGAAGCTTTGACTATTTTAGGGATGAACGCTGATGGTATCAACTTAGATTACTTAGATGAAGACGGGGTAACTACTCAAATAGACCTTTCAACAGTTATTGATAATCTAGAGACTCTAACAATATTAGGGATGAATGCCGATGGCATCAACCTAGATTACCAAGATGAAGATGGAAACATTACACAAGTAGATATCGCAGCTGTGATTGCAGCCAATGAAACACTAACAACGTTGGTGTATGATGCTGCTGATGGATCATTAACTTATACTGATGAAGATGGTGCTGATACAGTTATCGATTTAGAAGGAATCATTACAGGAACAGAAACCCTTACAACTTTGGTTGATAATGGTGACGGTACAATGACCTATACTGACGAAGATGGTACAGCTAATACGATCAACACAACAGTAGTTTCAAACAATACATATATAGATGACAATACCATCGATATTGATGGTGATGGAAACAATGACAGTAATGTAACACTTCAAGATGTTATTGATAATCTTGGTGATATCATCGCAGCTAATGAAACGGTAACTACTTTAGTTAATGCTGACGGAACCTATACCTATACTTCAGAAAATGGAGCCACTACAACATTTAACATAACTCAAACAGGAGCAAACGATCCTATTACTGAAAATATAGTAGGAGTAGCAGGTGATGTGTATGTAGACGAATCTACAGGCGATGTTTGGACTTATGATGGTACTACTTGGGTTAACCAATCTGCTGTTGCAAACCAACCTTGGTTTGGAACTGATGACAACGCAGGTGCAACTAGCAATACTGAAGATGTATATATGATGGGTAATATAGGGGTAGGTACAAGTACACTTAGCGCAGGTAAAGTAGCAACTTTTGCAGGAGATGTAGATATACAAGGTGTATTGGATCCAACAAAAATAATATTCTCAGGTGATGGTTCTGTAGGAACTTTTGATCCAACAACAGATGGTCAATACGAAATAGAATTTCAAGAAGGAAATGATCTTAATTTTTCAAGCAACACTACGCAGGATATTTTACACTTAGAAAATGCAGGGAATATCGGTGTTGGTAAAAGTGCAGCAATCGTAGCGGGTGTAGATATTGTACCAGTAAATGGTGTAAATATTGGGGTTCAAACGCTAATATCGCATACAGGTACAGATACGCATATAGGAATGTTTAATACTCTTAGTGGAACTAGTACAGGAACACAATTTGGTGTTACAAACTTTATTGTTAATACAAGTGATGGAAAACATTCTGGAATATTAAATGAACTTACAGGTTCGGGTTCTGGAGATAAATATGGAACTCAGAATATTATTGCACCAAGTGCTGGAGGTAAACATTATGCTGTATATGGAGAAGCTTTAAATCCAGGCACTGATATTTGGGCAGGTTATTTTAACGGAAAAGTAGCTGTTACAGATTTAACAGGAACAAGTGAAACAACTGATGTTATTGTAACTGCTGATGCAAGTACAGGAGAACTTAGAAGTACTAGCATTTCAACTTTAATAGACACTGAAACAGCAGTTGCAGACAAAATAGTATTTAGTGCAGAGTATGCAGGTGCAGCTTTAATGGCAGATGGAACAGATAATCTTGGTTTCTTAACCAGTGACAATACTGGAGCAGTCAACAATTGGATGAACTATTACCATTGGGAAAATACACAAACTGATGGAGGTACAAACGATTACGATGTTATTTTAAGGTTTACACTGCCTAGTGATTTTGTTGCTTGGGAAACCAATGCCATAGTAATTGACTATACGGGTACTGCCGATGCTAATTTTACAGCAGATGTTTATATAGAAAGCAGTGCTGCAGTTCAAAATTCTTTAGGAACTACTAGTGGTTCAGGTTTAACAACTTGGCAAACTGCTACAGTATCAAATACTGGACTTACATTAACTGCAGGAGATACTGGAATTATAATATTAAAAATGACAGCAAGTGATGTAGGAGTTGCAGGAGATAGTGCAATTCGTTTGGGTGATATCACATTAAATTACACTAGAAGTAAATACTAAAGAGGAGCAGTTTAAATAACTAGTATGAATTTTTTAAAACAATTCAATGAAAACATATATTAATTTTCTAGCCGTACTGTTAGTGTTTATTGCTCCACAGGTTTTAATAGCACAAGATTGTGAAGCTTGCGATATTGAAGTAAACGAAAACGGTTTTGCCGAAGATTTAATTCAAGCAGGGTTTCACTCTGCACTGTATCGCACTTCTGGAGGCTATGCCGTAACAGGTAATCACGCTGATCCAAATGGTGCTGACCTATTAACTTTGACTAATGTAAATATTGCTAATGGTTATAATTATACAGGTTTTTCAGATGACATTCTGTTTGCAACCCCTGGTGATCGTACAGGGAATACTCAGTTTGTTGCTGTATCAAGTAGTGGTGATATTATTGCTTGGGGAAGAGAGGAAGCTGTACTAGATGATGCTTTAACAAGTAGCTATGCTTTTGCTCAGACGTCCTTATCACTCCCAAGTGGCGTAGCGGTAAGCGATATTAAGGAATTTTTAGCATCTACAAAAGTGTTGGTATTGTTAACAAAGGGAGGTATTCTTTATACTACAGGAAGAGACCTATTTTAACGCCAGTACTACTACTTGGAATTTACAACCATTAACAGGTATTGATGATGTGGATGTTGGATATGGTGTTATTTTTGCAAAAACCACAGCGGGTGATTTATATACCTGGGGCAGGAAAATATTTCAAGGTAACAACACTACTGATTTTGATAGCCCTACACCTGTATTAATGACCAATCCATTACCTGGAGGAGTTAATATTGTACAAATTGAAGTGTCTTCAAAAGGAGGATTTGGTCTTTATTATAACTCTTCATACTATATCTTAGGAAGCGATGGAAAGATATATGTGCTAGGAGACAATGTTCAAGGGGTGTTGGGTATTGGTGTTACTACAGAACAAAGAAACTGGGTAAATGTTAGAAACCAGACCAATACAGCAGATTTAAGCAATGTAGTATTTATAAGTGCAACGGATAACGCTGCTCCAGATACAACTGCGGCATCTGCCATATTAAATGACGGTACCTTATTAAGTTGGGGTTCTAATGATAATGCTATGATTGGTGGTACAACTATCGATGTAGATAACCTTTTACCAATTATTCCTAATGGATTTACTGTTGGAGTGGATTACGCACTATATGTGGAAAATGGAGGGCATATTACACCTCTTCTTAATTCTGTTAATGGAGGAACTGTAGGTAATGTAGGGCATAATGCTGATGGAGCTTTTGGAGACGGAACTACTACCGATAGATCATCCTATATCTTTTCTATAGTAAGTGGAACACTAAACTTATGTGTATTTAATGCATTGCCCGACCAAACCGATACAGATGGAGATGGAGTAATTAATGGTTGTGATTTAGATGATGACAACGATGGTATTTTAGATACTATAGAAGCAGGATCCAACCCAACAGCCGATGCCGATAGTGATGGCACACCAGATTATTTAGATTTAGATT
>JAESTG010000265.1 GCA_016763715.1 Flavobacteriaceae bacterium | reverse complement strand
TTTCTATATCACTAAACACATTCGTGTCGAGTATATAATCATTATCACCTATTTTACGTTCTTCGGAATAGGCATTGTAATCGCGAGAGTCACCTTCATTTGCCGTTACAATGTATTGTATTCCAGACACTTCATAGAAAGCAATTGCATCGGGCATGTACATTCCTTTTACTGGCCAATTTGCATCGAAAATAAACCCTGATTCATCACTTAAATCTAAAGAATTTGAAACTAAACTGTGATCTTTCAATCCAAAAGACAACACTTCTGTAATTTCAAGATTTACCAAATCTATTATGGCATAGGCATTATTTTCTTGAAGCGATACATAAGCTGTTTGAGAATCATTAGCTACTGCAATATATTCGGGCTCTAAATCTTGAGATACTGATGCTCCTGGGCCATAAATACGAACCCCAGCTGCTTCCAAAGCACTTTGCTGCCCATCAAAAGTGTTAAAACTTAAAGTAGTCACATTCGCTTGACTAATATTCCCTAATCCTCCACTTACATCAATAACACTTACGGATCCTTCTGGGTCTATGGTGTAGTCCTCACTAGGTTGTCCTTCATTTGCAACCAATAACATGGTTCCGTCGGGGGTGAAAATCAACATATCGGGCAATACTCCCACTTCTAAAACAATAGCATTGTCACCATTAGCATCACTGATGACAACAATCCCTGAATCAGTTGCTGGGTTCACAGAAATAGCCGCTGCTACTAGTCCATTACTTGAGGCAATACTCTGTACACTTTCGCCTCCAAAATCCGATACATTTATTGTACTCAATGAAGAAATGTTTGCTGGATCTGAGAAGTCAAGCACTTCAATCTTATCGGCGTTTGCAACAAATAATTGCTGAGAACCTGCATCATAGGCTGTTATTTCTGCCGTTCCATTGGTATCAACATCATAACTTGTTAGATAAGTCACACTAATTTCACTAGCATCTCCCTCTGGTACATCTGTATCGTCATCCAATATATATGCTGAAAAAGTATCAATCCCACCAATGTCTAAATTATTTCCATTTTGTAATTGTAAGACAAAGAAAAGATCCCCGCCGTCACTCGAATTATCCGTAATTGGAATGGTAACCGATTGAGGTCCTGTTTGTCCAATTGGAAAGAATAAAGTCTGTGAACTTCCATAGTTAAAATCTGTTCCTTCTTCCGCAGTACCAGCAATTAAAACCACATCTACTGCTGCTAATTCGTTTGGTGCATCTGAAGGTGTTACGGAAATTTCTATAGAGTTACCATTTTCAGAAATAGAAGAAAAAGCAACTTCAAATTGCACAGAAAGAGATACGTTAGGTAATCCATCTCCTGGAGATCCAATATTAGGGACATCTACGTTAGATCCTCCTAAGGCAATTGTCTCTACAGCTCCGTTGGCATTACCAATTATACTAAAGACTGATAAATCACTATCATATGATTGCCCATCGTTTGCACTAGTTTCGGGATAGGACGCGGTCGCTATGGGAGCAGACAAACTTGGATCACCCAACCATATATTTACAGCGTCTCCTCCACTTCCAAGTCCAGCTCCATCTGTATAACCTATCTGTACACTTGATAAATCTAACACTGGGCTCCAAACATTCGTGAAAGTCATAATATCATTGCTATCTCCGACCAATATAATCACAGAGGCATTAGGTTGAATTTCTGTAATTCCTTGAATCAAATCGGCTTTTGTAGGATCGGCAGACTCATCATCATAGTAAAGGTCTTCATCTACTCCTGAGACCCAGGCGTCTACTCCTGTATTTTTAATTTCAAACCAATCTGCTGTAAGATCGGGTCCTGATTGTCCTGGAAAAATTTCAGTAATAGTTAAGGCTACTACTGATGAGGAGAATTCTTGTTGTAGTAGGCTGTCATTTTGTTGTCCATAGGATAAAGCAACTATAAATAATGCAGCGCATACAATAATTTTGTTCATTTTATGATTGATTAATTGATGAAAAAAAATGTTTTTTAGTTCAATCAAAAGTAATCACCGAATGTACATTTCGTTTTAGGTAAAGATTAAGGAACCATAAACAATGGTAAATGCCAAGGCTAAAAAAGGCAGATTAGTTACCCAATTGTTAGGAAATAGTTACGTAGGAAGTTGAAAAAAATTAAGTACTTTAGAGACTTTTAACAAACCAAACCCATTCAAAAATGAAAAGAAATATCGATCTAGGCTTACTAGTTTTACGCGTTGGACTTTCCGTAATGATGCTCACTCACGGAATCCCTAAGTTCATGGAGTTTATTGGTGGAAACATGTCTCTCGTTGGTGACCCCATCAAACTTGGTGGTCTCATCACTTCAATTTTAGTACTCATTGGCGAGGTAATTGCTCCAGTGCTTATTTTAATTGGTCTGAAAACTAGGATGGCAACCATTCCTGTTATCGCAACTATGGCTGTTGCCTTCTTTATGATTCATGGAAACGATCCTTTCAGCGTAAAAGAAAAAGCAATGCTTTACCTTGTTGGATTCTTGGTTATCGCTTTAATGGGTGCTGGAAAAATATCGATGGATAAAAAGTAATTAGGCAAAATCACTTCCCTTAAGAAGTTCTTTTAGTTGAAAATATTTACCAACAACTCCTTTAGTAAATCACCATGAGGAAGATTGGTAGCAATTAACTATGTAGCCGACCAAACTGTTTCAGCCTACCTGATGGTGGTAAACACAATTAGCGGAATATCTAATAATTACATTTTGGATTTGTAATTAACTGAAACTGCCTTTGATTTTTTCGAACTATACAACTTACTTATATTCAGTAGATTTGGCATGTGACGGAGTTCTAGAAGATTCAAAATCATTAGTTATTGAATAGAAAATCCCTTAAATTTATTATCCTATGAAAAAATCACTATTTCTATTCATTCTTGCCTGCTCGACATTCTACAGTTTTGGTCAAGACTCACAGCTTTTTGAAAACGATTGGTATTTACAAAAAATCATAATTGATGGTGACGATCATTTTCCGCCAAATGTAGTCACAGAACCTGTGACAGGGGGTATCCAATTTCTTGAATTCGAAGATGAAGCGTCTATATTTTTTTGTGGAGCTCTTAATCCAATGATTACTTATGATTCAATGGAAAGCCTGTTTATTCTGGAAGATGACCCACTTGTGCTAGTAGGGGAATGTATTGAACCAGCAAATCTAGACTATAGTGTAGATTATTACTCAATATTTTATGATCTACAGCTAGCCAAAAATCCGTTTGCATATACTATCGGTACTGGAAGTAACGGAATCTTAATTTTGACGATTGAAAATATGGATGGAAATCAAGCGGTCTTTGGGAATGAATTGTTGTCAGCTCCAACGCATGACATTTCATCCTTTAAGGTATATCCAAACCCCGTAGGAGAGGAACTAACTATTTTCTCTCCAAATAATGAAGTTTTATCTGTTGAAATTTATGACATCAATGGAAAGAAGGTTGATAGCTTTGAAGGCAATATTCAAGGCCTCGATAAAATTAACGTTACATATCTTGATTCTGGCATTTATTTTTTAAAAATACTCACAGATGTTGGTTATGTAACCAAAAAAATTATAAAAAAATAGCCCTTTTAACTTAAAAGAAAAGAGCTTCTTTTAGTTAAAAATATTTACCAACAATTCCTTAAGTAAATCTCCTTGAGGAAGGTTGGCAGCACCAACTCCTTTGCTTTTCATATCTACTTCACGGAGAGATGAAATGATTGCGCTCACCTTTTTCATAGGATAATTGCGGGCGGCAGTTTGATATTCCTTTACAAAGTATGGACTTACTCCCAGAACTTTAGGAGCTTGCGATTTATCGGTGAGAGAATGGTATTTCAGTAATTTTGAAAAGAAACTATACATCAAAGCAACCGTCATCACCAATGGATGATTTTTTGGATTTTGAGCAAAATATTGTATAATTCCAAAGGCTTTTTTTAT
>JAESTG010000264.1 GCA_016763715.1 Flavobacteriaceae bacterium | reverse complement strand
TTTATCGTCCGTAACTGAAATAAATTCTCCTCGACCACTGGTAAATAAATGCGCGTGCATAGGACCTACGCCTGGATAGTCCAGTCCTGCCGAAATTGAGTAAGGTTCGGTAATTTGACCGTCTGAGGTTTGCGTTAATAAGGTTTTACTTCCATGAATAATGCCTACTTTCCCCAAGGCCGAAGTAGCAGCGCTTTCTCCACTATGGATGCCTTTTCCTGCCGCCTCCACTGCAATGATGCCCACTTCTGGCTGATTAAGATAATGGTAATATGCACCCGCGGCATTACTACCTCCACCCACACAGGCAATTACGTAATTTGGATTTTTTCTACCTTCTTTTTCAAGGAGTTGTACTTGAATTTCTTCGGAAATAACGCTTTGAAATCTCGCCACCATATCAGGATAGGGATGTGGGCCTACCACGCTGCCAATAATGTAATGAGTGTTTATAGGGTTGTTAATCCAATCTCTGATGGCCTCGTTGGTTGCATCTTTCAAGGTTTTACTACCGCTAAGGGCTGGTATCACAGTAGCTCCCAACATTTTCATTCGGGCTACATTAGGAGCTTGTCGTTTAATATCAATCTCACCCATGAAAACAATACACTCCATTCCCATAAGCGCACAAACTGTAGCTGTGGCTACACCGTGTTGACCTGCACCTGTTTCTGCGATGATTCGTTTTTTGCCGAGACGTTTGGCGAGCAGAATTTGACCTATGGTGTTGTTCACTTTATGAGCGCCTGTGTGACATAAATCTTCACGTTTTAGATATACTTTCGTCTTATATTTTTCTGAAAAACGCTTTGCAAAATACAGGGGAGTAGGGCGCCCCACATAATCCTTTAGTAATGCTCGAAACTCCTTCTGAAAACTTTCGTCTGAAGTAATGTTTACATACTGTTGGCGCAATTCCTCTACATTTGGATACAGCATTTCTGGAATAAAAGCTCCTCCAAACTCACCATAATATCCTTTTTCGTTAACGTTATAATTCATGTTTATTTGTTTGTACTATGTAGTGTTATTGAAGATGACTCATAAATTCAGTAAGTTCATTTATATTTTTTAGCCCAGGTGCTTGCTCAAATTTACTATTGACATCGATTGCATAAATGGGCAATTTTGTTTTTAATAGTAGCTTCAGTTTTTCTACTTCGGCGAGACCAATTCCGCCGCTTAAGATGAAGGGCTTGGTAGAATTGTACTGCTTTAAAACATTCCAATCAAACATATAGCCGTTGCCGCCTTTTTTCTTTCCTTTAGTGTCGAATAGAAATTTATCCACTACTGGCTCGTAAGGAGTAAGATTGTTGAAATTGAATGAATCTCTAATACTAAATACTTTCCAGACTTCTATATTCTTTAGTGTTTGGCAAAACCCCGGTGTTTCCTTGCCATGCAGTTGCACACATCCAGATTAAAGGTTTTTATTTTTTCTGAAATATCTTCTAAAGTTGCATTTACAAAAACTCCCACTCGTTTTATGGAAGATGGAAGGTTAGGTAGTGTTCCAATAAAATTACGAGTGCTCTTTGAATAAAAAATAAACCCCATATAGTCTGGCTGAAGTCCAGCAACTTCAGTTGTGTTATGATTCATTCCACATATTTTGAGTTTTACTTTCATGACAATTGCTGTATAAATTCTAATGCACTTTCACCAGGGCGCTCCGTTTTCATAAAATGTTCTCCTATCAAAAACCCTTTGAATCCAAATGGTTTTAATTCCTTAATAGTTTTAATACTACTAATTCCTCTTTCTGAAACTTTAATGAAATCATCTGGAATAGCAACAGAGAGTTTTTTGCTTATTTCGATGGATACTTCAAAAGTATTTAAGTTTCGATTATTTACGCCTAACATATCTACTGTGTCATGCAGTGATTTTTTTAGTTCTTCGGAATTATGAACTTCCAATAACACATCGAGTTTCAATTCCTTAGCAAGTGAAGAGTATTCCCTAATCTGTTTTTCTGAAAGGCAGGCCGCAATCAATAAAATAGCGTCTGCTCCATAAGCTTTGGCTTCATAAATTTGATACGGATCTACGATAAACTCTTTCCGAAGTAAAGGAGTAGAAACACACTGTCGCGCTAAAAGAAGATCATCCAACGAACCTCCAAAAAACTTGGTATCGGTTAAAACTGAGATAACAGCGGCTTGTGCTTTTTTATAACCCAAAACAACTTCAGGAAGTAGAATTTTGTCGTTTATAACAGCTTTACTTGGTGATCGGCGTTTGTGTTCCGCAATGATTCCTGTTTTTGAATTACGTAGCGCATCAGTCATTGAATTTGTTTCAATAGAAAAATATAATGACTGTTCCAAAACTGAAATGGGAAAAGCTAGTTTCCTTGCAGCAACTTCTTGCTTTTTATAACTCGTTATTTGTTCTAGTATGGACATTGCTTTATCGAATCTAAATGTTCTTCTATGAGTTTTCTATTTACTTAATTTTTGTAATTTCTTCAAAGTTTCATGTGCTCTCCCAGATAATAGCGATTCTTTCGCTTTGTTGAAACCTTCCATAATCGAGCAATTTTCAACAGTTGCGATGGCTAGACCAGCGTTGGCGCATACTACATTATTTTGTGGTGTTGTTCCATTTCCGCTTAATATGTCAATAAATATTTTAGCTGAAGCCTCCACAGTATCACCACCATAGATGTCACTCTGATGAATACTATTCAAACCAAAGCTTGAAGGGTGTAACAATTGTTCTGAAGTATTTGAAATCATTTTTACGGGACCTGTTAACGAAACTTCATCATAACCATCCATGGCATGTAAAATGGTAAAATTTTTCGCCCCTTTTTGGTATAGATACCCGTACATCCGTGCTAACTCTAGATTAAAGACTCCTACTAGCTGGTTTTTTGGAAAGGCTGGGTTTACCATTGGGCCTAACATATTAAAAAAGGTTTTTACGCCTAACTCGCGCCGAATGGGTGCTACGTTTTTCATAGCGGGATGAAATAAAGGAGCATGTAAAATACAGATTCCAGCCTGGTCTAAACAACGATGTAAATAATCACTATCATTACTGAATTTGACACCAAGTTGTTCCATCACATTACTGCTTCCACTAATGGAGGAGACACCATAATTTCCATGTTTGGTCACTTTAATACCCGCGCCAGCCGTAACAAATGATGCAAGTGTCGATATGTTAAAAGTATTTTTACCGTCGCCGCCAGTTCCACATAAATCGATAGTGTTGTAGTCACTAACATCCAGAGAAATACATAATTCTAGAAGTGCATCTCGAAAACCTTCCAGTTCATTTAATGTAATACTACGCATCATGTATACTGTCATAAATGCGGCAATCTGGCTAGGATTGTAAGCCCCTTTGCTAATGGCCACTAATACGTTTTTTGCTTCTTCCTTAGAAAGCTGTTCGTGGTTGATAAGCCTGTTTAATACCTGTTTCATTATTTAAAAAGTTATTCTTGTTTGGCAATGTCACTCATTTCGTTTTTCTAAAACGAACAAAAAATATTAACTGTTCACCCAGTTTTTGATAATCATTTTTCCTTTTGGAGTAAGTACACTTTCGGGGTGAAATTGTACTCCCTTAATATCGAATTCTCTATGTCTCAAAGACATTATTTGTTCATTTTCATCTATTGAGGTTATTTCTAGTACGGTGGGAAAATCAATAGTTGAGACTACCCAAGAATGGTAACGACCAATCTCGATTTCGTTTCCAAGTCCTTTAAAAAGCGACTCGTCAGACACTAAAATATTTGCTTTGGTTGAAACACCATGAAATACGGTTTTTAGGTTTACCAAGGTACCGCCAAAGACTTCGGCAATGGCTTGCTGTCCTAGACATGCACCTAAAATGGGTTTTTTGCCTGCATAGGTTGCTATTACCTCTTTCAAAAAACCTGCTTCTTCTGGGATTCCAGGGCCAGGGGACAGGAGGATTTTGTCATAGTTGGCTACTTCATCCATATAAAATTGGTCATTTCGTTTTACCACTACTTCACAGTCCAATTCTTCTAGGTAATGCACTAGGTTGTAAACAAAACTGTCGTAATTATCGATTACTAGTATTTTCATTGTACCGTTTTTATATTGTTTCCGCAAGTTCGAGTGCTTTAGTAAGAGCTCCGAGTTTGTTGTATATTTCTTGTAATTCCTTTTCTTCATCACTTTCGGATACCACTCCAGCTCCTGCTTGAAAATGTAGTGTGTAATCTTTACTCAGAAAAGAACGAATGATAATGGCATGGTTAAAGTTTCCTTTAAAATCCATAAATCCAATCGCACCTCCGTAGAAGTCTCTGTTTATGTTTTCGTATTTCTCCAATAGTTGCATAGCCTTGTATTTTGGGGCTCCACTTAATGTTCCTGCTGGAAAGGTGTCGGCTACAATTTGCATAGTCGATGTCTTAGGGTTTTTAATGGCAGTTACCTTACTTACCAAATGTATTACGTGTGAAAAAAACTGAACTTCTCTAAATGTTTCAACGACCACATTCTTTCCATGTCTACTAAGGTCATTTCGTGCCAGATCTACGAGCATTACATGTTCACTATTCTCTTTGGTGTCTACTGAAAGTTGTTTGGCTAGTTCAGCATCTTTTTCATCATTTCCAGTTCGTTTGAAGGTTCCGGCAATAGGATGAATTTCAGCTCGGTCATCTTGTACTATTAGTTGAGCTTCTGGTGAGCTACCAAAAATTTTGAAGTCCCCATAGTCAAAATAGAATAGGTAAGGGGATGGGTTTACACTACGTAAAGCTCTATAGACATTGAATTCATCTCCACTAAATTTTTGTGAAAATCGTTTGCTAGGAACTATTTGAAACACATCTCCCCTTGCACAATGTCCTTTGCATTTGCGTACTAGCTCTTTGAATTCAGAATCTTGCAGATTGGTTGATGGCGTTCCTTTTCTTAAAAATGAATACTCAGCGAAGTTTTTGGATTTCAGTAATTGTTCTAATTGAGGGATATTATTTTCAGAATTAAAACAATGCGCGAAAATATGAGCCTCATTATTAAAGTGATTGATGGCTATTATATTTTGATATACCGCATAATAAATATCTGGAATTTGAAGGTCTCCTTGTTTTTTCGAAATGGGAATATCTTCAAAATAACGAACAGCATCATAAGACATATATCCAAATAGTCCATTGTTTATGAATTTAAATGAGTTGTCTTCCGAAGAAAAAGAAGCTGCAAAATTTTCTAAAAGCTGAGGAACTCCTGTTGGACCGCCGTCTTGTTTATTTGAGGAGTTTATTAATTCTGAAAGTGCTGTTTCTATTACTTGTCCATCTGGAAATGTTCTCGTGACCTTTTCACGATGTATTTTAATGGAAGCAATAGGGTTGCAGCAGATATAACTAAAGGAATTATCATTTGCATGATAGTCACTACTTTCCAAAAGTAGACTAATCGGAAATTTGTCTCGTAAGCGTAGGTATACGGATACTGGCGTTAGTGTGTCGGCCAATAATTTTTTAACGTATGTTTTTAGTTCGTATTCCATGGCTAATCGTTGTCTACTTTGTTCATTCTAAATTTTCATAAAAAAGAAAAAGCCTGTCGTGAACGACAGGCTTTTTATATAAGGTACATACAAAAATGGTCTAGCTCACGACTGTTCGTAAATTATTCCACCACCAAGTATGTGTATTGTTTCTTTTCATTTGATAATCCAAAGATAGAAATGTAAATCTAAACTTCAAACCATTTAAAAGAAAATAGTTTGAAAATTGTTATCTAGAATCTCAAATTCACGTCCAAAAGGAATTTATCTGAAATGGCTTTGTCTCCAAGATCGTCTGCAAAACTACCAGAGCCATAACGGATACCAAATTTGGTTCTGTCAATTTTAAAACTAGTAGTAGCTGCGCTATTTCCCATTTCAAGTTCAAAATTTATAGCCTCTGTAATTCCTTTAATGGTAATATTTGCACTTACATCATAGGTGTTGCCAGTTTTAGTAGCTTTGTTTATAACCAATGTAGCCGTTGGGTGAGCTTCAATTCCAAAGAAATCAGGACTTTTTAAATGCCCTTCCAATTTCTCTTTTCCTTTGCCCGCTTCCAAGTCGGTTACAACAATAGAGGTCATATCTATAACAAACACACCTCCAACGAGTACATCACCGTCCATTTCCAGATAACCTTCTTTAAGGTTGATTGTGCCAGTATGTAACCTAAAATTTTCTTTCCTTTCCAAGTAACGGAGCTTTCTGATATATTAATGGTTTTCTTGACAGGTGTTGTGAATGCGGATGCTGTAAATATTACAGCAATAACTAATAAGGATTTTAATAATTTCATTTTTATTTAATTTATAGTTTATGTTTAATTATTCTCTCAATAAGTCGAGTAACTTGTTTAAATCTTCCAATTGATTGGTAGAAAGTTTATTCACCACTTTTTCATTGTGCTCTTCGGTAATAGGGTCAAGGATTTGCAGAATAGCGAGGCCTTTTTCAGTAATAAATATTTCTACTTTTCTTCTGTTTTGAGTGCAAATGTTACGAGCTGCCCATTCTTTTTTGATTAGTTTGTCAACCAATCGTGTTGTATTGCTGCTACGATCCACCATACGTTCCTGAATGGTAGATAAATTAGCTGGATTTCCCTTTTGACCTCTAAGTATACGTAATACATTGTATTGTTGGATACTAAGGTCATAAGGTTTGAGAACTGCAGCTATGGATTCTTCCATAACCCGACTGGTATACATTAAATTAATAACAGTCTTAGTGGTAATGCCCATTTTGTGAATAGTCTTTATTGCGGTCTCAATACTCATAGTTGTATTTACAATATTTGTATATACAA
>JAESTG010000263.1 GCA_016763715.1 Flavobacteriaceae bacterium | reverse complement strand
TCCTCCAAATTACCCCCAAAAATCACACCTATATTTTCATCGTAAAAATCGATACTATAAATACCTGTCATTGTTCCTCCCTGTAACATGGGAGTTTCAAAAACTTCCCAATTCAATCCCTTATCGGCCGAATGAAAGACTCGAGATCTCTTACCTCCACTTGCAATCCAAACATGGTCATTTACTATTGCTATATTGGTATTGCTAGCAGCAAACGCAGCTTCTCCGCTATTAACTTCGGGAAGGTTATCACAGGGTATTTTCTCCCAATTATCTCCTCCATCACGAGTTATAATGACCGATAGACAATTATCTGTGGGATCTCCCATGGCAATCCCCTCTTGTTCATTCCAAAATGCCATGGCATCATAAAAAACCTTCTCACCATTTTCGGTATAAACTTCTTCTATGTTTGTAGCTTCTTCTTCATTAAAATCAATTTTATATAAAACTCCTGGGTTGGCAATACTTAGCACAAAAACAGCATCTTTAATTACTGCAATGGACCTAAAACTCAATAGCGAATCATCATACTTAATAGTCGCCAATTTCGGTGTCTTATTATCAATGAGTCCCACTCTACCTCGATTTGCAGCAAACCACACCTTATTTTCGTCAATGGGTGCAATGGCTCTAATACTTAAACTATCAACAAAGACATCTTCAATAACTACTTGAGTAAAAGAGGTATGACCATCACCGTTACAGGAAATTAAAATTGAAAAAAGAAGAACTGCTAAAAGGTGTTTCATAAAATAATTTTGACAAATGTAATTAAAACAATTAATGAGAATACTACCTTTGCAGCCAATTTTCCACCTATGAAACTACATCGTAATTTGGTATTTGCCACTATAGATTCGTTACTTCTTATTTTTAATGAAAAAAAGCAAGCAGACAAAGTGCTTAGAAATACATTAAAAAGAGACAAAAGATGGGGGGCACGTGACCGTAGTTTCATTGCGGAAACAACCTACGATATTGTACGTTGGAAGCGGTTATATGCTGAAATAGCTGAAGTGAGAGAGCCTTTTACCCGCCCCAATTTATTCCGTTTATTCACGGTTTGGGCAACTCTCAAAGGTATTTCAATACCAGATTGGCCACAATTTGAAGACACACCTACTCGAAAAATAAAGGGACGTTTCGACGAACTTTCTAAAATTCGAAAGGTGAGGGAATCCATTCCAGATTGGTTGGATGAACTGGGAGAAAAGGAATTGGGCAAAAAATGGGACAAGGAGCTTGCAGCCTTGAATAAGCAAGCCGAAGTAATCTTGAGAGTAAACACTCTTAAAACAAACCTCAAAGAGCTTCAAACGGCACTTACAGAGGCTGGGATAGAGACAGAAACCATCAAGGGGACTCCAAGTGCATTACGACTTATAGAAAGAGCAAATGTTTTTACTACGAAAGCTTTTAAAAATGGTTGGTTTGAAGTACAAGATGCTTCCTCTCAAAAGGTGGCGCAACTACTAGATCCAAAACCAGGAATGCGAGTTATTGATGCTTGCGCAGGTGCTGGAGGGAAAAGTTTGCATATAGCTGCACTCATGGAAAACAAAGGTCTGTTAATATCCATGGATATCTATCAGAACAAGTTAACCGAACTAAAACGACGAGCAAAACGTAATGGAGCTCACAATATAGAAACACGACTTATTGAATCTACCAAAGCAATTAAAAAGCTTATTGGTAAAGCTGACAAGGTGCTTATTGATGCTCCTTGTTCTGGTTTGGGTGTTTTACGCCGTAATCCAGGGACTAAATGGAAACTTCAACCAGAGTTTTTAGATGAAATTAGAGCTACACAAAAAGAACTTTTGGACTCATATTCACGAATGGTAAAAGAAGGCGGTGATTTATTGTATGCAACATGTTCTATTTTACCTTCGGAGAACAGTAAACAGATAAAGAGCTTTCTATCTAGAGAAGAAGGAAAGGGTTTCACATTGACTTCTGAAAAGAGAATTATGCCAAGTACATCTGGGTATGATGGTTTCTATATGGCAATGCTGAAAAGAAAGTCCTAAACAATCCTCTTTATAGAGTTTTTGAGTATTAATTCAGGAAAAAAAATGAATAAAAAAAAGCGGGCCAAAAGCCCGCTTTTCAATTCTATATTCTGAATGAAACTATTTAACAAGTATTTTCTTGCTAGTTTTCTGAGATCCATTAGACAATTCAACGATGTAAACGCCATTTGAATCGGCACTTAAATCTACCGTTGCTTTATAGCCATTTCCATTGCTATTCATATCTCCTCTAGCAACTTCCTGTCCTAAAATATTCAATACTCTAAAAGAGATATCTCCATAATCAACAGTAGTTGAATAGTTAATTTCATAAACCTTACCGTCTATAGGATAGATAAAAAGTTGATTATCTGAGAATGTGTTATCATTTGTAGATAAAAGCTCTCCTTCGAACTCTCTTGTGAAACCATCGTTAGGTGAATATTCATCACCTGAAAGGTCAGTTCTTGCCTCCACTACAAAAGTTGTTCCTGAAGTAGAAAGGTCAATGGTTTGAGCAAAGGTAAATGTAGCTGAACTATCTCCGGCTAACGTTCCTGTAAAGGTTTCAGTAGCGACAGTGGTTCCATCAACGATTAACTCAACATCAAAATTAGATTGAGAATCTGTACCATAATTGAATAATGAAACTTCTACAGTTTCGGTACTTGAATAAGGTCCCACAAACCCTGGGCTTACAAAATTATAAACACCTACATCATCATTTTTATCGGCGATAAATTTAAATGAAGCAATACGAGTCGTCCAAAAGTTATTGTTCGGAAAGTACTCTGTATGGTGCCAGAATGTTCTATTATCTATATCCAAAGTCATGTGTGCATAATCTCCAAAACGGTTGGTATTAGTTTGTACTCCACCACTTTCAATAATAGATGTTTCAGCAATGGTCATTTGCCCAAGTGGATCTGCTTCCATACGCCCTGTATAGCGAACCCCTATTCGTGTTGAAGCACTACCTACGTTATATGCTAAAGCAATGTTACCTTCTTCGTCTATTGAGTTACTACCCATAAAGCGTCCGTCACCATCAGCAATAGTCCATGTTCCTTCTTGATGCACAGACCAAGGTCCTACACCAGTATTACGCAATTCTACCCATCGAATACCAGAGGTAGTTCCTCCAATATCCACATTAAAATTAATAACGAATGAGTTGTGGGTTGGAAAGCTTCTATAATTAGCCATATAAGAAATAACACCACCAATATTATCAAGTCGCTGAGAAGTACCTGGCTGACTTACATCGCCACTCCCAAACGGAAAGAAGAAACTATCAAAAGCAGCTAAAGGAATCTCATCTGGGCTTGAAATAGTACTACCTCCGTCCCAATCAATATCGATCTCCCAAATTTTCAAGTGATCTGTAGTAATTCCACCCCAAGCATCATCCTGCAAGTAAACTACATATCCTGGAACATCTGCTGGATACTGCTCCCCTAATAAATGAGCTGGTTCTGGACTAAATACTGTTGCTGGATTACGAATTACTCCAGACAAAAAGAAGCCCATAATTTGGGGGCTAGCTCCACCAGCTAACATAACTTCTCTCTCCAACATATAGGTAGTTTGCCCACCTTTGTTTGCTGTTAAGAAATAAGCATTAGGCCAAATACCATAATGGGGATAATCTGGAAAAGAATTTAAAGGAAACGAATATACATGATACGTCCCCGTTGGGTCTGGGGTAGTTGAAACTCCAATAATCAATGCATTATTACTAACTCTAAATTGGCTTACAAAAAAGCGATCTGCTAAGCGATCGTAGATAATAATAGGATCGCCATTACTAGGACCTCCTCCAAGAAAAGCTCCTAAAGAAGTTGGACCCGCCAATACGCTTCCAGTTTTATCAAAAATTTTCACTACTACGTTTACAGCATTTACATAGTGATTTGGTCCAACAGCTCCTGATGGATCTGGGGGGATAAAACCACCACTCTGTGAAATAGGTGTTCCATCAAAGTTCACCAAAGGATTGAATGAATTTCTATAAGTTTCTTCTGTTTGACTCAAAGGGTCTGAAGTTGCTGATGTTGAATTCAGTTTTGGTCTTGAACCATTTCTTACCACCATAGGAATTTCCGTAGCGTCTTCCGTCGTTCCATTAAATTCATCAACAGTGGGGAAATCTCTAAAAGGAATTGTTTCTCCTAAATAAGTTCCTTCAGCAATGGATACTGGAGGAAACACTGATTGTGCATAACTTAAGGGTGCAAATACCAACCCTAAAATAAGTAAAGTAAATAGTTTCTTCATTGGATTATTTTTTTTGAATACTGCAAGATATTGATAATTAAGCAGAATAGTTAGCGATTTATTAAATTTTCAACACAGAACGACTACCATTCCTTAATTGGTTTTAAACTTGTATTACTGTAATATATCTAAATTAGTTTTATGCGTATTATGATCAAATTTGTCTCATAAATTTAATAATTTACAAGGTAAAGCATATACTTGAAGTTCAAAAGGAGAAAATCTCATCAAAAACTCATTTTGGACAAAAAAAATGGCGACTAAAAAGCCGCCATTCTATATAAAAACAAGATTAT
>JAESTG010000262.1 GCA_016763715.1 Flavobacteriaceae bacterium | reverse complement strand
CAAAAGTCCGGCCGCTTTGCTCATGGAAAATACATCCCCCTTGGGAACCGTTCCATTTTGAATTGCGGTTATCGTTTCGGGTTTGCTAACTTTTACTATGGCTTGTGCCGTTGCAATGCGAAGCGTATTTGATTTATGTGTGATGTCTACCATGGTTTCTTTACTCTTGATGCTATTATAATGTTAACTACGAATTCACTTTCCATTGGTGTGATTCGTCTTCAAAAATTTCCTTGCCAAATACAGGGGCATGAGCCTTTATTTCTTCCACCACAAATTCCAATGCTTCGAAAACTATTTTTCTTCGAGGTGAGCTCACAAAGACAAACAAACATATTTCTCCGGCTTTTACTTTTCCCAAACTGTGGTAAATATGCATGCAGGTTAATTCGTATTTTTTGAAGGTGTTTTCTCTAATTTTGTGAAATTTTTTGTTTGCCATTTCTTCATAGGCAGTATATTCAATAGCGGAAACCATTTTTCCATCAATGTTATCCGCTCGCACTTGGCCGAGAAATATATTATGCGCACCAATGCTGGTTTTGGATTGATGTTTTGCGATAGAGGAGCCAATAAATTTTGAAGAAATGGCGCCTTCTTTAAACACATTTTTTGGTTTTCTTTCTGTCATGTTTTTGTTTTTAATTGAGTAGTAATTGCCAAAGCACCTCCTTGAAGACTAAAGCAATTTGGAATGTCCATTTCTTGTAATAATTTCACCGCTACTTTACTTCGAATGCCCGACTGACAAAAGATGATGTATTCTTTATTTGCATGAAATCTATTTAGATTTTCCTCTAATGTTCTCAAGGGAATTTGCAGATTGGGAGGAACCTCAATTTTAGGAAATTCACCACGTTCTCGAACATCAATAAATGTTGCGTTTTCTTTATTCAATGCTTTTTCAGCTGAAATTTCTTGAACGTTTGTCTCACATAAAGTTTCTGGGTATTGATCTTTAAGTGTTCTTACGTTATCAATTTCAGTTTTCGATTTGGCTATTTTAATGGTAGTCGTTTGAGTAGTTTTGGCATCATAGCATAATAATTTTCCAGAAAGAACATGGTCAAACCCTAAAATCATTTTGATTACCTCATTGGCTTGCATGCTTCCTATGATGCCTGGGAGTACGCCAATTACACCTACTTCAGAACAATTGGCTATGGAGCCTTCTTTGGGTGGCTTCGGAAACAAACATCGATAGGTTGGACCGTCGTTATAATTGAATACGGAGACCTGTCCTTCAAATTTGTAAATAGCACCAAAGACCACGGGTTTATGGGTAATAATACTGGCGTCGTTCACTAAATAACGTGTTGCGAAATTGTCGGATCCATCTACAATGATGTCATAGCATTCAAAAAGGGATAGCGCATTTTTGGTTGTCAATTTTTCAGGATAGGCGTGAATTTGAATGCTTGGGTTGAGGTCTTCCAATCTGTTTTTAGCTGCCAATGCTTTGTTCATTCCTATGTTGGAAGTGCCAAATAGAATTTGGCGTTGAAGGTTGGATAATTCCACCACATCAAAATCAATGATTCCTAAGGTTCCAATACCAACCGCAGCTAAATATTGGAGTATTGGACAACCAAGACCTCCTGCGCCTACAACTAAAACTTTTGCAGTTGATAATTTGGCTTGGCCTTGAGGACCTACTTCTTCTAAAACGATATGCCTGCTGTATCTATTCATACATTCAACCTCCAGAGAAGGGTGGTAATAATGCTATTTCTGATTCTGTAATTGGCATTTCTTTGGGGGTAATTTCAAGGTTTTGTGCTACTTGAAAATCCTTTTCTTTTAAGGCAGGGTATTTTTCAAATAGGGTTTCTATTAAATCGGAAACGGTGGTTTTTGAAAATTCCATTGTTTCTTCAGAGCAGCCTGATATTTCTGCTAACAGTCCAAAATACTTAATGTTCAAGTTCATGTTTAATTTCTTTCAATTCATTTAAAGTATTAATATTTCTAACAAATGTATTTAGACTTGAGTCTAACACGATGCTTTTGGTGTTTAATTCACCTACTACTTTTGTGAGTCGTCGCTCCCCGTTTTTCAGTGACTCTAAGAATGGGTGCATACATTGTTTTTTATACAAAGCAATTAAAGGCATTGTTTTTCCTTGACTCTCTAGTTGAATGACATCGTATTTTGAGTTATATCCATCGATTAAAATGTTCAAAATAGTATCATTTATTAAAGGGACATCACAACTCAAGACTAGATTAACTTCTGATTCAGAATAAAATAACCCTGAAAATATTCCAGCGAGTGGTCCCGAATTTGGAATAATATCTGAAACTCTTTTTATATTGAATGTGTCATAACTAGAGTCGTTACTGATAATCATGATTTGCCCAACAAAGGGTTTTACTGCTGAAATGATTCGTTCCATAAATGAGATGCCATTTAGGGTGATAAATCCTTTGTCAGTGCCCATTCTTGAGCTTTTACCTCCTGCCAATAATAAGGCCGTTATGTTTTTTTTCTGAATCATTTATGTTAAAACCAATTTTACTGTGGCAATCGTTAATACAAATGCTAATAAACAACGTAACAAACTATTATTGAATTTTCTACTACCATAATAACTTCCAAACCAACCTCCAATTAAAGCCAAAGCTACTAGCAGGAAAGATTGAGAGGAAATCTCAGCTCCACTGGTAAGTTGCCCTATCAATCCAGCTCCAGAGTTTACCCAAATAAATAGTGCTGAGACTGCTGCTGCTTCCTTCATTTTACCCCAATGAAGCAGTAAAATTACTGGAGTAAGAATAATACCGCCACCAACGCCTATAAGTCCTGAAAAAAATCCAATGATCCCTCCGACTATTAGCCCTTGCCAAATTTTTATGTCCTTAATCTGGTCGCTTTCTTTTCCGAAGACATTCAGCATTTTTAGAATGGCAAAAACTAGTAAGACGGCCAATATTTTTTTATAAACGGTTGAATCAACAGTAATCATTCCTCCAATGAATGCTAGAGGTATTGACGCCAAGGCAAAAGACAAAAACAATTTCTTGTTGAAATGCCCAGCTCGATAGTAATGATAAAATGCAATTCCTGCTACAAATAAATTGAGTAGTAATGCCGTTGGTTTCATACTCTCGGGAGCAAATGAAAACAAAGCCATTAACGCCAAGTATCCGCTTGCGCCTCCATGTCCTACACTAGCATACAAAAAAGCAACAATGGGTAGCAAGGACAGGAATATCCATATATTTTCAATTTCAAAGAGCACTATAATTTGCTTTTGGAGATTTGTTCATCTAAAAATTTCCAGCAATTCTCGTTGATGGTTTCAAAAGTTTCCACCAGAGATTTCCCGTAAGGAGTTAAAGCCGTGCCGCCACCACTTTTGCCGCCAATACTGGTGTTAATTACGGGTTCCTTCGCACGTGTATTTACCGCATCAATAAGCCCCCAAGCTTTTTTATAAGACATACTTAATGACTTCGCAGCTTTGGACAGTGAACCAGTTTCTTCAATGGCTTTTAATAGACTTATACGACCCTCTCCCAATAAAATGTGACCATCTACTTCAATCCAAATTCGGCTTTTAATTTTGTAATTCATGGCTTTTAGTTTATAGGTAACAAGATTACTTCTACCAAATCATTTTGTTTAATATCGTTGACATCTTCAGGTATATATACTAGCGCATTGGCCAAAGCAAACGTATGTAGCATTGCCGAACTTTGTCCATCCAAAATGCTAACTCCCCCATTATTGTAGTTTGCCTTTAAAAATTGTGCTCGATCTCCTTTTTTCTGAAAACTAGTTTGAGATTTTGCCTGAGTTCTTTGGATAGAAAATTTTATGTCACCCGATAATTTTTGGAGAGCCAAATGCACATAAATATAGAAACAATTTAGTGCTGCTGCAGGGTTCCCAGGTAAGGCGAATATCACTTTTGAGTCTTTTTTTCCGAAGAAAAGAGGCTTGCCTGGTTTTTGCTTTACTTTATAAAAAAGAGGAGTCACCTTTAGTTCTTGCAAGGCTTTCCCAACGAAATCATAGTCTCCCACTGAAATTCCGCCTGACACCAAAATCACATCGTGTTGTGAGATTGTTGTTTGCAGTATTTCCAATGTATTTTTATAGTTATCATCTACTCGATAAGTATTCACATTTTGATACCCTAAACTACCTAATACGCCTGTTAACATGAGTGCATTACTCTCGTAAATTTGCCCATTTACTAATGGTTTTCCTGGCTCGGTGAGTTCGTTTCCTGTTACTACGATGGCTACTGATGGCTTTTGGTAAACCAGTACTTCGGTAATACCTAAGGAACTTAGAAACCCGATACCAGCTGGATTGAGTGTGGTTCCCATTGTAAGAGCAATTTGTCCTGCTGTAATTTGTGCTCCGAGGGCACGAATGTTATCGTTGGCTAGCGGTGTATTTTCAAGAGTAATTGAGTTTGAACTCGTGGTTACTTTCTCCTGCATGATTACTGCATTAGCACTATTGGGTACAGGCGCACCCGTAAATATGCGGACTGCTTCGCCGCTTTTCAGTTTAATTTGAGTGTTATCTCCTGCTTGCACTTCTCCAGTGACCTTATAACTTAGGTCGTCATGCAAACAAAGTGCGTAGCCATCCATGGCCGATTGCCGAAAAGGAGGCATGTGGATAGGGGAAATTACATCTTCAAAAAGAATATATCCAAGCGCACCTAGCAACTCTTTTTTAATAGAATTTGGGTGTGGTCCAGTGTTTTTTTGAACAATTTGAATGGCTTCAGCTACAGAAATCATGAAAATTCGTTATATCCTAGTAAATATAACGACTATATCTATTTGTACCTTGAATCAGATTGATTTTTTTAGAATTTATTCGATCCTATCATAATTTTCTGAATTATATCGGTCACCATTTTCATCTAAGGAGATTTGGCTGTAACTATTTTTTTCCATTTCTAAT
>JAESTG010000261.1 GCA_016763715.1 Flavobacteriaceae bacterium | reverse complement strand
CATCCGTCAATAAGTCTTTCTTTTTCTTCGGAAGAACGGTATCATTCTTTACAGTGTCATTAATTTTTTCAGAAAAGGTAATCTCTTTCGTTATAAGTGTATCGACCTCCCTAGTAATGGAAGTGTCAATTTTGGACTCGATAATGACCGAACCTCGATTAGGAGGGTCTTGAGCATATACAACGGTACCGCATAGTAGCAGAAATAAAAGGATTAAAGAAGAAAAATGCCTGTTGATAATCAATGCTGCGAATCTATTTATTGTCGATATCTCTTGTGATAAATAAAATTATAAAACCAAAAACTAATCCATTCAATCTATATATTGGCTTAGTTTTTGAAAGCTCAAAATTAAGCATATTTTTTGGTGCTTCGTTTTGTTATAACAAAATTTTAAAATAAGCTTATTCATTACACGTTACATCTCTATGAAATCGAAATATACATTACTGATCTTAGTGCTTTTAGGAATTGCTATTTCCTATTCATTCGTGAACCGCAATAACAATACCATAAAGGAGTTTATCGTGGTTTTAGATGCAGGACATGGAGGAAAGGACTATGGAAACATGGGAAATGGATATTTAGAAAAGAACATTGCCTTAGATGTGACACTTCAGGTTGGGAAAATACTAGAAAGCCAGCCCAATATGAAAGTGATTTACACCCGTAAGACAGATGTATTTATTGAGCTAGACGAACGAGCACCCATTGCAAATGAAGTGGATGCCGATATTTTTGTTTCAATTCATTGCAATTCTCATCACACGCAAGCTTATGGTGCCGAGACCTTCGTCATGGGACTTAATAAAAGCAAGCAAAACTTAAATACCGCCAAAAAAGAAAATGAAGTAATTTTCTTAGAAGAAAACTACGAAGAAACCTATGCAGGATTCGACCCAAATGCCCCAGAATCGCTTATAGGGCTAACCATCATGCAAGAGGAATATTTGGATCAAAGCATCATGTTAGCAGGATTGATTCAGAATAATATCGTAAACAACTTAAAACGGCGTGACCGCAGTGTAAAGCAGGATGTTTTTTGGGTTTTACACCATTCCTATATGCCAAGTGTCTTAGTAGAACTGGGTTTCTTAACTCACAAAAAAGAAGGCCCATATGTAAATTCAAAGAAAGGTAGAAGAGAAATGGCTCGTGAAATCGCCAATGGAATCATAACTTATCGAAAAAACTTAGCATTAGGAACTAGTGATTTTCAGAATCCAACAATAACCGAAGCAGAAATCGAAGAAGCAATTAATGAAGCTGAAGAAAAAATATATAAAGACATCACTTTTATGGTTCAGTTGGCGGCTAGCGGAAAAAAATTAGAAACCAAGGCATATAACTTCAAAGGGCTGAAAGAAGTCACTCGTAATAAGGAAGATGGACTTTACAAGTATTATTATGGTGAAACTTCCGATTACAATAAAATTCAATTAATGAAGACCTATGCGCGTGAAAAAGGGTATTCCTCAGCCTATGTGGTCGCTTTCAAAAATAATAAAAAATTAAAGCTTTCAGAAGTGCTAAAAACAGAACCACAACAGTAACAAAGAGACTACAGTGTTTGTGAATATCTAGTATTGATAGTCGCCTAGTGTTCTAAATACCCATTTTAATTCTTTGGGCTCGTATTGTTACTAACTATCTTCATAATCTTTTCAAATAAAGCAATTCGAGTCCCATAATTATTTTTAAATTTGTTTTTAAATTAAAATCAACCATTTGAAACTTTCCAGAGAAGTAAAAACCGGTATTCTAGTCATTTCAGGAATTCTCCTGTCTATCTTCGGATATAATTTTTTGAAAAATTCTAATATTTTTGAAACCGATAGAATTTTCTACGTCAATTATGAGAACGTTGCAGGACTTACTCAGTCGGCACCAGTAACCATCAATGGACTTACCGTTGGCCGCGTAAGGAGTATCGAATTTGCCGATAAAAATGGTAGTCTAATTGTGGCTTTTTCAATTGAGAAAGACTTTGGTTTCTCAAAAAATAGTACCGTACAAATCTATAGCAGCGGTTTTATTGGAGGCAATAATCTTGGTATTATCCCAGCCAATGATGGAAGGGCTGTAGCCAAGTCGGGAGATACTCTCAAAGGGGACATTCAAGCAGGAATGATTGATGGCATATTAGATAAATTTATACCATTAGAAAAAAGTTTACAACATACATTAGCCCGATTAGATACTGTTCTTATAGGTATCAGTGATGTAATGGATAAAAGTACTAAGAAAAACTTACGTTCCAGTATTTCAAATTTAAATCAGACTATGGCCTCTTTTAATGGTGTTGCTCGCGATATGAAATCGTTACTCAATACCAATAAAGAAAAATTAAATAGCACGATGTCAAACCTAGACATCACCGCCAAAAATTTTGCAAAACTATCTGATTCGCTAGCACAAATAGAAACGGGTGAATTGGTTCGTAATATGGAAGCTACCATCAGTAAATTAAACAATATTGCTGAAGGAATTGACAATGGTGAAGGAAGTATTGGCAAATTATTAAAAGACGATGAATTATATGATAATCTAGCAGGTGCTTCCAAACAATTGGAACAACTATTAGAAGATATGAAATTGAACCCCAAGCGTTATGTGCATTTTTCGCTCTTCGGAAAAAAGCCAAAGCAGTATGACGCCCCGCAAGACACTATTAAATAATGCAATACATCCCTAACATTCTCTTTTTATTAGTCCTTATCTTGGGCATCGGTTTTTTTACGAGAAACATTCGTAGAATTATTCGAAACATAAAATTAGGCCAGGAGACTGTTGTAAGGGGAGATAGAAGACAACGGTGGAAAAATGTGCTTCGAATTGCCCTTGGACAATCCAAAATGGTAGTACGCCCAGTGGCTGGAATTATGCATATTATTGTGTACCTCGGCTTTGTCATTATTAACATTGAAGTTCTTGAAATCATTATTGACGGACTCTTCGGAACTCATCGTATTTTCTCTTTCTTCGGAATTGTCTACGGTTACTTAATTGCATCATTTGAAATACTAGCATTCCTAGTACTAGTATCGGTAATTATTTTTTGGATACGTAGAAACATAAAAAGAATCAAACGATTTTTGAGTCCAGAAATGAAGGGATGGCCTAAAAACGATGGTAATATTATTCTTTATTTTGAAATGGTGTTAATGTCATTGTTTCTTATCATGAATGGTGCAGACCATCAATTGCAAGATATGGGCGTTGCTCATTATACGCAGGCGGGATTGTTCCCAATTAGTATTCATTTGCTACCGCTACTGGACGGACTATCAGTTAGCACCCTTATTATTATTGAAAGAACCGCTTGGTGGTTGCATATAATAGGGATTTTAGCCTTCCTAAATTATCTTTATTTCAGTAAGCATTTGCACATCCTTTTGGCCTTCCCAAATGTGTACTTCGGAAGATTAACCGCCAAAGGAAAATTTAAGAATTTAGAATCGGTGACGAATGAGGTAAAATTAATGATGGACCCAAGTGCCGATCCATACGCAGCTCCCGCAGAAGGAGCCGAAGCACCAGCCAAATTTGGAGCTAGCGATGTAATGGATTTATCCACCATTCAGTTGCTAAACGCATATACCTGTACCGAATGTGGTCGCTGCACCAGCGAATGCCCAGCAAATCAAACAGGAAGAAAATTGTCCCCAAGGAAGATCATGATGGATACCCGTGATCGCTTACAAGAAGTAGGATTGAATGTAGAAAAGAATGGATCCTTTGAACCTGACGGAAAGCAGTTGTTAGGTGACTATATTTCACATGAAGAGTTATGGGCATGTACCTCTTGTAATGCATGTGTAGAAGCTTGTCCCGT
>JAESTG010000260.1 GCA_016763715.1 Flavobacteriaceae bacterium | reverse complement strand
GGTTTCTGCAATAGCAGCAGCAGCTTGGTCTTGTGTAGAGAAAATGTTACAAGAGCTCCAGGTAACTTCAGCGCCCAAGGCTATTAATGTCTCTATTAGAACAGCCGTCTGGATGGTCATGTGCAAACATCCTGCAATACGAGCTCCTTTCAATGGTTGCTCCTCTTTATATTCTTCACGAAGACTCATTAGACCTGGCATTTCTGCTTCAGCCAATTCAATCTCTTTTCTTCCCCAATCTGCAAGGGAAATATCTTTTACTTTATACGCTACGTAGGGTACTGTTTTCGATGACATATTATTATCTTTGAATTAATAAGTATTTCTGAAAAATTCAGAGTGCAAAATTAAGGAATATCCCTGAGTTTATATGCCTCTTTACAAAACTATAACAGTAAACCCTTCGACTAAAGTCCTCATTTGGAAGATTGAAGAACCCTTTGAGCAATTAGCTGATGGGATTGTACTTACAGAACACTGCCAAAAGAGAGTAGATGGAATGAAAAGCGATTTGCACCGTCGAGGCTTTATGAGTGTGCGTCATTTATTGGCGGAAGAAGGCTATGTAGATCATGATCTTTTCTATGATGATAAAGGGAAACCTCACTTAAGGGATGGCAAAAATATTTCCATTACACACTCTTTTGTTTTTTCTGCCATTGTTTTAAGTGATATTGAAGTAGGTATTGATATTGAAATGCAACGTCCTAAAATATTAAAAATCGCGCATAAGTTTACTCCAGTTGAAGAATATCGAACCTTGGCTAATGACGATGCTGTGATGCGTAAATTGACGATGGTATGGGGAGCGAAAGAGAGTTTATATAAAAGTTTTTCTGAAAAAGGGGTGAGTTTTTTACAACATATTTACATAGAATATTTTAGGTTGGATGATTATCAAACGACAGCTGGTGTGAGTTATGAAGGTAAGGTTACGAAGTATCAAGTTTGGTTTATAGAGTTTGAAGGATTTACTTGCGCTTACGCATTAACTCAATCGTAAATGGAGATTAAAAATTTGTATGAATCCTTTACTGAAGCCATTGTGCTACAGAAAAAGTTACTTGCTATTTTAATAGACCCAGACAAGTTTGATGTTAATGAGACGTCTGTATTTTTAAGAAGCCTCCCCGCAGAAACAACTCATATTTTTGTTGGCGGAAGTACTGTTGCTATGGGTACAACCAAAAATTTGGTGCGCAATATTAAATTATACACATCTCGACCTGTACTTATATTCCCAGGTGACTTTACTCAAATTACGGATGCTGCTGACGGGCTCTTGTTTTTGAGTTTATTGTCGGGTAGGAACCCAGAATATTTAATTGGTCAACAGCTAAAGGCTGTTCCTCTTTTGAGAAAGTCGGCATTGGAAGTACTCTCAACAGCTTATATTTTGATAGATGGGGGAAAAGAATCTGAAGTTGCTAGAATTTCAGGGACGACACCGATGTCTCAAGAGAATGTACAACAGATTGTCGATACAGCCAAGGCAGGAGTATTAATGGGGGCAAAACTTATTTATTTGGAAGCAGGAAGTGGAGCAGTAATACCTGTTTCAGAGGCCATTATTTTCGAAGTAAAAAAAGAGATTGATGTTCCATTAATTGTGGGTGGCGGTATTCGTTCGGAAGCACAGAAACAAATTGCTTATAATGCAGGGGCAGATATGGTAGTGATGGGAACCGTATATGAGAAATAAACCATGAACTTTAGCATTAACAGCATTTTAAATGATAATTAACCCTATGAAAATATCCGTTGAATTAACCTTAACTCCGCTTCAAGACGATTTTGAACCTCCTATTATTAGTTTCATTAAAAGTTTGAGAGCTTCGGGGTTAACTGTGATGGAGAATCCTCTGAGCACGCAAGTGTATGGAGATTATGACGTCGTTATGGAAGTGCTTCAGAAGGAAATAAAAACAGCTATGACAGCTATGGAAAATGGAGTATTATATTTAAAAATGGTAAAAACAGACCGAAGCGATTATGAGCCCCATTTTTGATTTTTTCTTCGGACAGTATTCCACATATGAAACTATCGATATCGTTCTAGAGATTGTTGCGGTTATTTTTGGACTATTATCGGTTTGGTTTTCCAAGGAAAATAAAGTGCTTGTCTTTCCTACTGGAATGATAAGCACGGTTATTTTTGTATACCTGCTCTTAAAATGGACGCTCTTGGGCGACATGATGATTAATGGATATTACTTCATCATGAGTGTCTATGGATGGTATATATGGACCAGAAAGGTAGATTCTACGCACGTAACGCCTATTTCAAAAACGACTAAAAAGGAGAAGATTTATTCAGCGTTGATCTTTTTAGTTACGTTAGTGTTCGTTTATTTTGTTTACAAGTCGTTTGACAAGTGGAATAATTGGACGGCCATTGTAGACACTATTACAACAGCTATTTTCTTCGTTGGAATGTGGCTTATGGCCAAACGGAAAGTAGAGAATTGGATTTACTGGATTATAGGAGATATTATTTCAGTGCCACTTTATTTTTATAAGGGATTTACTTTTACCTCTTTACAATATCTTATTTTTACCATTATTGCTATTTACGGCTATATTGCATGGAAGAAACACTTAGACAAACCGATTCAAACTGCCTAAGGATTGTATTGTTTGGGCCAGAATCTTCAGGCGAAACAACTTTGGCAAAACAATTGGCAGCCCATTTCGACACACAGTGGGTTCCTGAGTTTATGCGCGATTTTCTTCAGAAAAAGTGGGACGACACTAAAGAGACCATTGAGAAAAAGGATTTGACTCCCATTGCTGAGGGTCAAATTAATTCTGAAAATAGATCACTTAAATTAGCACAAAATTTCTTGTTCTGTGACACTAATTTGTTAGAATTAAAAGTGTATTCTGAATACTATTATGATGGTTATTGCCCAAAGGAGATACTGAAGGCTTGTGATGAAAATATGTATGATCACTACTTTCTCACACAAGTTGATACTCCATGGGAAGCTGATGATTTGAGAGATAGACCTTATGAAAGGGAGAAACTATTTCGTATTTTTGAAAAGGAATTACAACAAAGAAAACTTCCATACACTTTGCTGGAAGGAGACCAGAAAGATCGATTACAAAGAGCTATCCAACTCTTATCAAAACTGAAAAAAGATTAAATGCTCACCGAAAAGGATATTAACCAGATTGAAGATTACGGCCTTTCCTTACAGGAGGTATATCAACAACTTGAAACTTTTAACCAAGGTATTCCTTTTGTGAATATTATTACTACAGCCTCTGTTGGAAATGGAATAAAACAGATTTCTAGTGCTAATCAGCAACAACTAGAATTGTTTTATGAGCAAAAAAAGGATTCCTTGGATATTGTAAAGTTTGTGCCAGCTTCTGGTGCTGCTACACGTATGTTTCAGTTCTTACATGAGTTTTTAGACACCTATAATCCTGAAACTATGTTGTTTCGTGATTATGTAAAAAAGAATGGCAGCCAGGAACTCCATAAATTTTTTGGTGCGACTTCCGAATTTGCATTTGTGAATTTAGTTAGAAAGAAAATTAGAGAGCAATTTGTGGATTATAAGAAATCATCAAGAGGATTAAGACATTATTATTTTGCGCAAGCCATGTTGAGTGATAAAGGACTGCGTTTTGGGGATATGCCTAAAGGGTTAATTCCATTTCATAAATACAATAAATATGCTACAACGGCTTTTGAAGAGCAACTTCATGAAGGAGCATTTTATGCAGCCGTAAATGATGATGTGTATCTGCACTTTACTTTTTCAGAAAGGCATTTGCCTGTTTTTAAAAGGGAATTTGACACTATAAAAACCAGAGTAAGTAGAAATACGAAGAAAACTTTTCATATCTCCTATTCGTTTCAGAAAAAAGAGACCGATACCATTGCTGTGACCCCAAATAATGAGCCTTATCGTGATGCTAAAAATAAATTGGTGTTTCGTCCTTCTGGTCATGGAGCGCTTTTGATGAATCTAAATGAAGTGGATGCAGATATTGTGTTTATTAAGAACATTGACAATGTTGCGGCTCAAGAATACACGGTAGAGATTGCTGAACAAAAGAAAATGCTCGCAGGTAAACTGCTCCAAATACAAAAGAAAATGTTTGGGTTTCTAACAGACCTTGAAAAGGATGTTACTTTAGAAAAAGTGAAGGAGATTCAATCATTTATTTGGAATGAACTTGAGGTACGAGAACTACCAGGGGGTGTTGAAGCAATCAAAGAATTTTTGAACCGTCCTCTTAGAGTCTGTGGAGTTGTCGAAAATACTGGAGCCCCTGGTGGTGGTCCGTTTTGGGTTCGGGATCGTTTAGGTCGTTCATCTCTCCAAATAGTTGAGAAATCACAGATAGATATGAAGGATCCTCATCAAGCTTCAGCAATTAATGAGGCCACTCATTTTAACCCAGTGGATTTGGTTTGTGGTTTACGGGATTATAAAGGCAATAAATTTGATTTGACTAAGTATGCAAACCCTAATTCAGGTTTTATTTCTAGCAAATCGGTTAATGGAAACCCTATAAAAGCATTAGAATTGCCTGGTCTTTGGAATGGTGCTATGGCCAATTGGAATACTGTTTTCATAGAGGTGCCAAAGATTACTTTTAATCCAGTTAAAACAGTGAATGACCTTTTGAAAAAGGAGCACCGCCCCAACGCCTAATGCAAGCCGAAATTATTTTAAGAGAACTTCAGTTTAAGGCGGTACGCAGTAGTGGCCCTGGAGGACAGCACGTTAATAAAACAGCTTCAAAAGTTGAGGTGTCTTTCAATGTTTTTACTTCGGAAGGGTTATCAGCTTCGGAAAAGGAACGGCTCACAACTAAATTAGCGAACAAACTCACTTCCGAAGGAATTCTGTCAATCCAAAGTAGTGAAAGTAGGAGTCAGCATCGAAATAAAAAGATGGGAATTGATAGGTTGATTGCTTTAATCAAAGAAAATTTGAAGGTAGAAAAGCCAAGACGTAAAACAAAGCCTTCAAGAGGAGTTATTGAAAAACGCCTCCAGTCGAAAAAGAGAATAGCTTTAAAGAAATCCAACCGTAAACCTCCTTTAATGGAATAGTGTATACATAAAAGTGTATAATTTCTACACAGTTTGTATACTAGGTATACATTTTGCATTTTCAGCCTAAGAATCAATAAATACTTCAATTGTCTATAAGCAAGTGGTTTGCAATCTAGTTTTGCAAATTGCTGTTTTTGGCATTAAATTTTCAATGTACCTAACCGAAAAGAAAAAAAGATTTATTTATCCCCACAAAAAATTGAATGTTATGAAAAAAGTAATTGTCGCCATGGCGATCGCATTTGGAACACTAACCGTTACTTATGCACAATCATCTTCATCGGAAAACCCAACAAAAGTGCAAGTAGCCTCCGTACAAGATGATTATAAAGAAGTGAAAGTCTCTGAACTGCCCCAAGCTGTGAAGGACGCTGTAGCTAAAGACCTTGAAGGCGCTATAGTGTCCAAGGCTTTCGCAAATAAGAAGGGTGAATTCAAACTAGTTGTAACCACCGCCGATAAGTTAAGTAAAACGCTGTATGCCAACAGCAAAGGCGAGTGGATTAAAAAGCAGTAAGCTGCAGGTATTTTTAGATTCAATACTTCGCATGGGTGCCTCTTGGGGCACCTTTTTTTGTTTTATATTTTTGTTGAAATATTGTTTGCAATGTTATTTTTTTATGATAAAATTAAAGTTGTACCCATTTTTACTTCTTATTTTTACAACAACATGCCTAAAGCAAGTTGATGAAAGAACACATCCTTATTGTTGAAGATGACATTGCCTTTTTAAAAATGCTTTCTACTTTTTTGGAGCGAAATGGCTATAACGTTACAGAAGTTTCTAGTGTTCAAGAGGCCAAAGAACAATTAGACTCTTCAAGTTTTCCAATGGTTATTACCGATTTAAAATTACCAGATGAATCGGGGTTGATACTCTTAGAATATGTAAAACGTGTTTCTTCGGAAACAAAGGTCATTATGATGACTGGATGTGCGGAGGTAACTTCGGCAGTAGAAGCTATTAAAAAAGGAGCGTTGGATTATATCTCAAAACCTTTTCGGCCAGAAGAGCTTTTAATGGTTATGGAGCAAGCAAAAAATACAGTGGTTTCTTCTGAAGAAAAAGAGGTGCCGCTTCAAGTTTTAAAGAAGTCAGTTAATAATGATATAGTTATTTCTCAAAAAGCAGGTTTTGTTTCGGGAATAAGTGAAGTATCTAAAAAGTTTCATCAATATTTGAAGTTGGTTGGCCCTACCAATATGGGAGTGCTCATTCAGGGAGAAAGTGGGACAGGGAAGGAGGTGGCCGCCCAAGCAATTCATAGATATAGTGATAGAAGTGATAAAGTGTTTATTGCGGTAGATTGTGGTGCCATTCCTAAAGAGATTGCGGCAAGCGAATTTTTTGGTCATATTAAAGGTAGTTTTACGGGGGCCATTAATGATAAAAAAGGGCATTTTCAAGCTGCTCATACAGGGACGTTATTTTTGGATGAAGTGGGAAATCTTTCTTATGAAAATCAAGTGCAATTGCTCAGGGCGCTTCAAGAAAGAAAGATAAAACCAGTTGGCAGCAATACCGAAATTGAAGTAGATGTTCGAATTATTTCTGCCACTAACGAAGACTTGTTATTGGCTGTTTCAAATGGCACTTTCAGAGAAGATTTATATCATAGATTAAATGAATTTTCCATTCATATTCCGTCGCTTGCTGAACGGAAAGAAGATTTATTTTTATACACTGAATATTTTCTGAATCAGGCAAACAGTGCACTTCAAAAAAATGTATTGGGTTTGACACCTCAAGTGGAGGCCGCTTTTAAAAAACACCATTGGCCTGGGAATTTGCGTGAATTGAAAAATGTTATAAAGAGGGCGGTTTTGTTAAGTCCTTCGGCCTATATTCCTATAGACGTAATTCCTATGGAAGTGTTAACCAATTCAAGAATAAAAGAGCCTAAAGATTTTTCGAAAGCCACTAATGAAAAACAACTAATTATTAGTGCTCTGGAAGAGGCAAATTATAATAAATCACGCGCAGCAAAATTGCTGAATATTACCCGTAAAACCCTTTACAATAAGATTGAATATTACGATCTTAAGGTGTAGTGACTTCTCTATTTTGAAGAGATTCCACCAAAGTCGTTATTTCTACTTTTAAATTAGCGAATAGGGATTCCATTTCAGGTTGTGTGGGTTTTTCTAAGGCGCATTGCTCCATAGTTTCCAATATTGGGTTTACTCGTTTCGCAGCTAACTGCCTGCACATAGTAAGCATTCTATGAGCCGTATTCCCTAATAATTTACAGTCACAGTTTTCAATCGCATTATTAATTTGGGATAAATCTTGCTCCGTTTGTTGGTAAAATATACCCAAAACTTCATTCAAGCTATCTTCACAACTTAAAAATGAATTCAGGAAAGAAAGGTCAAATATTTCGTTGGTCGGGTTTTTAAAAACTTCGAGTTCGGGTAACTGGGTCTCAATTTTATTTAAGAATAATGGGCTCAAAGCAGCAATAAGCTGATTTTTACTGAAAGGTTTTTTTAATAGATTTGAAAACCCTTTCTGTAGATATTCTTTCCGTGTATACTTGTTGGTGCCAGTCATTGCAATGACTGGTTGTTTTTCATAGTTTTCTATTTCACCCTTCTGAAGTGCTTCTAATATTTGGAATCCAGAATGGGTAGGCATTTCAATATCGGTAAGGATAAAATCGAAATTGATGTTTCCATCGTTCTTAAAATCACTGAATTTTTCATAACCATAAGCAATTATATTCATTTGTTTAAAGAGTTCCTTTAGCAAAGCCAGCATGGCTGGGTCATCGTCAAATATTACGGCATTTAAGGAAGATTTAAGTGAGATGGACGTATGCCGTTTTATGGGGATCTCTTTTGTGGAAGAAAGCACTAAAGGGACTATAAAATAGAAGGTACTTCCTTCTCCTAGAGTACTTTCAATTTTAAGTGAACCTCCTAAAAGTTGGGCTATTTTTCTTGAAATAGACAGCCCTAGACCACTCCCGCCAAACTTTTGAAAAGTATCTTTTTCAGCTTGGGTAAACTCTTTAAAAATGAGATGTTGTTTTTCTTTAGAAACACCAATTCCAGAATCGGTTACGGCTATTTCAACTTTATATGTATTCCCCTTGGTTTTTAAAAGATTTGCCGTTATTTGAATCCGTCCCTTTTCAGTAAACTTATATGCGTTACTTATTAAGTTATTCACGACTTGTTGTATTCTTAGAGGGTCGCTTTCAAACAGCTTATCACTAAGATTTTCATCTACATAAAGATGGAGGTCTACGGGCTTTTGAATGTGAAGGTCCTTGGACGCTTTTGCAATTTGGTGTAATAAATTTTCCAACGAGAAAGTCACTTTTTCAATGAGTAGTTTGCCTGCTTCGAGTTTGGAGAAGTCCAAAAGGTCGTCTGCCATTTTGCTAATAAAATGTGCGCTGGAGGCAATTTGTTGGGTGTAGTTATTCTGTTTTTCTGAAAGGGGTGTATGGCTAAATAATTCGGTATATCCCAGAATGGTATTGAGCGGTGTTTTTAAATCGTGGCTTACTGTAGCCATGAGTTGCTCACGGCTTTTTAGTAAATCTTCTGAGTACTGTTTTTCCTGCTGTAGTCCTTTTTTAAATTTTTCAGCTTTAAAGAAATCGGTCACAATAATATAGGAAAACAAGATCATTACCAGCGCTCCAATAATGGCAGCAAGTTTCAGTATATATTTGGTTCGCTCCTCTGAAGCCATCCTTTGCTGTTCTTCCAAAATATTATTATAACTTATTTCATCGTCCAAATTGGTGATGATATTTCGAAGCTGAAGAGAGACATCCAATTCATTTTGAAAGAGTTGATTTTCTTTTCTTG
>JAESTG010000259.1 GCA_016763715.1 Flavobacteriaceae bacterium | reverse complement strand
GTGGTTCCTTTTACTCGTGGCCGTGAACGTAGCCGAAACCCTCAAAGTATTTTACAAGAGGTAAATGATCTAGTTCAAAAAGGCTATAAAGAAATTACGCTACTTGGTCAAAATGTAGACAGTTATTTATGGTACGGAGGTGGGTTAAAAAAAGATTTAAAAAATGCTTCAGAAATACAAAAAGCCACAGCAACCAACTTCTCACAATTACTTGAAATGACGGCCGAAGCCCATCCAAAAATGCGCATTCGTTTTTCTACGTCCAATCCGCAAGATATGACGATGGATGTACTTCATAGTATGGCTAAGTACGATAATATTTGTAATGCCATTCATTTACCAGTTCAAAGTGGTAGCACACGAATTTTGAAAGAAATGAACCGCCAACACACACGTGAAGAATATTTGAGTTTGATTGATCAAATACGAACAATCATTCCCGATTGTGGAATTTCTCAAGATCTTATCACTGGCTTTCCTTCTGAAACTGAAGAAGATCACCAAGACACCCTGTCTTTAATGGAAGCCGTAAAATTTGGCTTTGGCTTTATGTATATGTATTCTGAAAGGCCTGGCACCACAGCCGCTCGAAAACTTAAAGACGATGTTTCCGAAGAAGGCAAAAAAAGAAGATTAGCAGAAATCGTAGCCCTTCAAAGAGAGCACAGTGCCTATGTTACTGAACAATTTGTTGGAAAAACGTTGGAAGTCTTAATCGAAAAAGAGTCCAAAAAGAGCGCAACCGAATGGAGTGGACGGAATCCTCAAGGTACCGTAGTCGTTTTTCCAAAAGAACAATATCAAGTAGGAGACTTCGTATTGGTTAAAACTCATGATTGCACCAGCGCCACTCTCATTGGAAAAGCAATAGAGCTTTCAGAAAATAATTAACAGAATTACAAAAAACTTCCTAAGTTATAGGAGTCAATATGGAAAACATTCAAGCAGTAAAACAACGATTTGGAATTATAGGGAATAACCCTGGGCTCAACCGTGCTGTAGAGAAATCGATTCAGGTGGCGCCAACAGATATTTCCGTTCTTGTGACTGGAGAAAGTGGTGTTGGAAAAGAAAGTCTGCCAAAAATCATCCATTCTTTATCCCACCGCAAACACGGGAAATATATCGCCGTAAACTGTGGTGCAATTCCAGAAGGAACCATCGACAGCGAACTTTTTGGTCATGAAAAAGGAGCTTTTACTGGAGCAACCGCTACACGTAGTGGTTATTTTGAAGTTGCCGACGGTGGAACCATTTTTTTGGATGAAGTAGGCGAATTACCCCTTCCTACTCAGGTACGTTTGTTGCGTGTCATAGAAACGGGAGAGTTTCTAAAGGTAGGATCTTCCAAAGCCCAAAAGACTGACGTCCGTATCGTAGCAGCCACTAATGTAAATATGGCAGACGCTATTGAAAAAGGAAGGTTTCGAGAAGATTTATACTATCGTTTGAGCACGGTAGAAATTGAACTACCACCCTTGCGTAAACGCCATGAAGATATTCATTTACTGTTTCGAAAATTTGCGGCCGACTTTGCCCAGAAATATAAAATGCCAACCATTCGCTTGGAAGATAATGCCGTAGAGCTTTTGCTAAAATACCGCTGGGGAGGAAACATTAGACAGCTTCTAAATATCGCTGAGCAAATCTCAGTTTTAGAACGAGATAGAACCGTTTCATATGAAACCTTAAAAGCATATTTACCCGATGTTGGTAGTAATCTACCCGCAGTAATTAATACGAAGAAATCTGACAGTGATTTTAGTAACGAACGTGAAATTTTATACAAAGTCCTGTTCGACATGCAACGAGACATCAACGATTTGAAAAAATTAACGATGAAGCTTATGGACAGTGGTAATGCCACACAAGTTCGGGAAGAAAACAGCTCATTAATTGATAAAATTTATGCTAATGAATCAGAGAAAGAGGACCAATTAGCAGCTATGAGCCCTGATGAAATTCAAGAAGCACACAACGTGGAAGTCATGAATATTTCTGAAACGACTTCAGAACATCCGCCTGTTCAAATTGAAGACAAATACCACTTTGCTGAAGAAATTCAGGAAGAAGAAAGCCTTTCACTGCATGATAAAGAATTGGAATTAATCAAGAAATCCCTTGAAAAACATATAGGAAAGCGGAAAGACGCGGCCAAAGAATTGGGAATAAGTGATAGAACTCTTTACCGTAAAATAAAGCAATATAATTTGTAGCTTTCCACCTTTAAACAAAACCTCCGTGAGAGTACTATTTATAAAAAGATTAAGCATTTTTTTACTACTTACTTCCATGACATTTCTTTTCCAAGAATGCATGGTAAGTTACTCATTTACAGGTGCAGATATTGGAAATTCTCAAACATTTCAAGTCAATAATTTTGTTAATAACGCGGCCATTGTAGAACCTCGTATCGCAAGAGAATTCACCATAGACCTACAAGATATTTTACTAAATCAGACCAGCTTGAGCATTGTAACCAACAGCGGAGACTTGGTTTATGAAGGAGAGATTGTTCAATACTATGTGTCACCAATTACAGCTACATCCAATAGTTCAGCAGCTCAAAACCGATTGACCATTGCCATAAATGTTCGATTCTTTAATACCCAAGATCCAGAAAAAGATTTTGAAGAACGCTTTTCTTTTTATTACGATTATAACGGTAACGCCCAATTAATAGGCTCACAACTAGATGATGCACTCGAAGTAATTTTTGAACGAATCACTCAAGACATTTTCAACAAATCCTTGGCCAACTGGTGATATGAACACTCAAACCTACACCAATTTACTAGCCAACCCCTCCTCTATCAACAAGGAGCAATTAGGAGATTTGACTATGGTTATTGAAAAATACCCCTATTTTCAAAGCGCAAGAGCCCTACAATTAAAAGGACTTAAAAATGAAAATAGCTTTTTGTATAATGATGCCTTAAAACTAACCGCGGCCTATACCACAGATCGTGATATCTTGTTTGAATATATTACTTCGGAAACATTTGTACAGAACCAAATTTCCGAAATGATCCTTCAGCAAAGCGATGCAGTGCAAAACATAAAAGTAGTCTCTGAAAGTATCTCAGAGCAGGTATCACTCGAAATTGATCGACAACTTAAAACTGAAATAAAAAAAGCTGAGGCCATCCTAAACCCAGATTTATTCGAAAGAAAAATTGAATCAGTAGTACAGATTAGCACCATACCTTCCGAAGAAACTAAAGAAGAGATTGAACCAACAGAAACTGTCGAGAACGCTAAAACTAACTTAAAAATAGATGCCCCACTCTCTTTTACTAAAAAGGATACTCATACGTTTGGCGAATGGCTAAAGCTTACGCATGCAAACCCTATTGTGCGTGAGGAAACAAGCATCAATTCCGAAGAAAAATCAATTGACACATCACAAAAAGAAAAAAATAGAAAGTTTGAATTAATTGAAAAATTTATTCAAGATCGCCCCAAGTTATCACCCAGTTTTAATAGACGGATTATTTCTTTGTAACCTTATTTTTCGTTAAATACATAATGAAAGTCTTGTCGCTTCATCATTAGGTTTAATACGAATGAGGCTGCATCGTGGGAATAATCGTTTTGACTTTTGAATGAGGTTATTATGTGGGTTGTTATG
>JAESTG010000258.1 GCA_016763715.1 Flavobacteriaceae bacterium | reverse complement strand
GCTTTTGTTTTTGGTGTAATCGCTCTTTTTATCGCAGAAACATCAATATTAAAATTAACTGGATCCACATCCACCAATACTGGAGTCAACCCCAAAAGCGCTATAACCTCAACAGTAGCAGCGAAGGTGAAATCGGCCGTTATAACTTCATCACCAGGTTTCAGCCCTAAAGCCATCATAGCCACCTGTAAAGCATCAGTTCCATTCGCACAAGGAATAACATGCTTCACATTGAGATACTCCTCTAATTCTTTCTGAAATTGATGAACCTGTGGCCCGTTAATAAAAGCTGTAGATTCTATAACCTCTATCACCGAAGCATCCACTTGTTCTTTAATTTGTGCGTACTGACCTTTAAGGTCTACCATTTGAATTTTTCTCATAAAAGGTTTTCACCGAAGGTGGGGGTTTATTTTAGATGATCCATTCCAATTCTAAGCAAACAAACTAACGGTTTGCTGCAGCGTAAAATTACAAAAATTGTCATCGTTAGACTCTATTGGATTTAAGGAATTTATAAAATTTGGTTCACTATAATATTTCATATCCAACAGTCTGTAAAGAATTCATAAATTACCCCTATTTTAGCACCATCAGAACCTTATATAACATCCTCTCCCACGTTACTTATGCACATCTGCAAGTGGCCAAGGGTTTCAGTAAAAAACTGAAACTTTTTGTTCATGGCAGAAAGGAATCCTTTGATAGACTTTCGTCAGTGATTTCAGCTACTGACCAAACTTTATGGATGCATTGTGCCTCCTTGGGCGAGTTTGAACAAGGAGTTCCCATTCTAGAGGAACTAAAAAAAAACTATCCCAATTTTAAAATTGTGGTTACCTTCTTCTCACCTTCTGGATACGAAATAAAAAAAGACAGCCCATTGGCTGATATTGTTGCCTATTTACCCTTTGACACAATTCACAATGTTAAAAAATTCATGAGTATAGTACATCCAAGTCTTGCACTTTTTGTGAAGTATGAGATTTGGCCTAACTATTTATTAGAATTACAAGCCAAAAATATTCCTGCACTACTCGTTTCAGGAGTATTTAGAGAAAAGCAAATATTCTTTAAGGTTCACGGTGGTTTTATGAGAAAAGCACTTCGAACCATCCATCACTTTTTTGTTCAGAATGAGGCTTCCAAAGTCATCCTCGAAAAACTCGACATCAAAAACACTACAGTTAGTGGCGACACTCGATTTGACCGAGTTTCGCATCAAATTGAGATGGACAATTCGTTAGATTTTATGGCTGACTTCGTTGCTAATTCACTTTGCGTGGTCTGCGGAAGTACCTGGCCAGAAGACGAAGCCATATTACTTGATTACATCAACTCTCAACCTAAAGGAGTGAAATTTGTGATAGCTCCACATAAAATTGAGAATTCCAAAATTGAGAGTTTTAGAAACAAACTAATTTCTAAAACTATTTTATACTCTGAATTGAATACTAATTCATCTTTGAAAGAAGATATTGCGCTTTCACATGCGTCCGTATTCATTGTGGATACCATTGGTTATCTAACTAAAATTTACAGCTATGCCGACGTGGCTTATGTAGGTGGAGCTGCGAGTAATACAGGGCTCCACAATATTTTAGAGCCTGCTACATTTGGTGTTCCTATTTTGATAGGCACTAATTATGAAGGTTTTTCCGAGGCCAAAAAACTACGCTCATTGGCTGGGCTTTACTCTGTAGGGACTTCTGAAGAGTGTAGCACTATTTTGAATAAGCTGCTTTCAGATGAGAAATTCAGAACTAAAACAGGAATGATTTCTGGACATTTTATAAATAAGAATACAGGCGCCACCAAAATCATCATGGACTATATTAAACAGATGCACCTCAATGCATAGTCACTATACTGAAATAGCTTCATTTAAATACCTTCGAAAAGGTAATAGCTCTTTATAGGTGCTTATTACTTTTTGATTAAAGTTTTCACTCATAACTTCACCACGGGTGAACTGACAACCGGCAGCAAAAGACTTTCGTTTAAGTAGATTTATGAGAGGATGATCTTCCGAATAACCCTTAGGTGGCCTAATTAAAGACTGTGATTGTAACATGTCTCCGAATGTTTTTTTAAAGCTTTCTTTATTCAGGATTAAAACCAATTTATCTCCATTATAATCGATAGCATCTCGGATACTTTTGAGTAATTTGGAATTGGGATACCAATATCCCCCACCCATAAAACACTCACTCAAACCCACTTCAATATAAAAATCTCCTTGCTTACAAACTTGATCCAAACCAGCACCGAAATAATCTTTATAGACTGGCTTATTTGGAAAAAACATGAGATTATTATTAATTCTATTAATGGCTTTCCTTCCAGAGGTATCAAAATAGTCTGGATCAATTTGGGCCAACTCAAAGTTCATTGTATCCAACCAATTAATAAAGAAATCCCGAACGTTATGATATTCCTTTCGGTTAGCATCCATCCATTCTTTATGATTGTTTTGCTGAAGTCGTTCCAGAAAATCAAACAGGTGCGAAAAACTCATTCTAAGCTCTCAAATTGCTAATTTGTCCCTTTAAATCCTCCATGGATTGCTGAAGCTGTCTGAGTAAACCGCTATCTGAAGGCTCATTAATTCCGAAGGTAAGCTTACTGTTCACCATCCATAATTCTTGAATATCACTCACGGCGACATCAATAGGTAAATATTCGGGATTAAGAGAAACCAATCGAATACGGTCAGGAGCTACAGCCACTTTTTGAAGTTTCTTTACTAAGACCGAATCCTTCAATACAACAATGTAAATTTTACTATCACTGGCTTCAGAAATACTAGGAACCGCTTTTCCCAACACCCATTCATTGGGTCTAATATTTGGCAACATACTATCACCTTCTACTTGAAAGCCTCGATATGTTGCGTTTCGATATTCGGGAAGTGGGATGGCAAAAGTAGGTAAAGATTGGTACCACTCTACATCTTGAATATTATGTGGGTATCCAGCTGCTGCTTTTTGATTCACTAAAATAATCGTATCCTCTCCATCTGTATCGACGGTAAGAACCTTTGGCCCCACATCTCCTCCGTTAATATCCACATATTGAACAAAGCTTTTTCCAAATAACCAAAGCGGATTGATATTGTACTGGCGTAGCAATTCCATAACGATTTTTCCTGAAATTTTAGTCTTTCCCCGTTCAATATCTGCGGTACTGGTACTAATTCCTAAAATGCCTGCGAAGGACTGTTGGGTGTGATTTTGCTCCTCTCTCACCTTTTTAAAACGCCGTGCTTCTATCGAAAGTTCTTTGTTCATCCTCAAATATACATCTTTTATGGATAAATTCCATATTTTATAGGAATATTTCCATTATTTTAAATTAGTGAGTTATTCCTACTTCACTTTCAATATTTTAACTAATTTTAACATTCAGTATTAATCACTAATCTTATCAAACATGAAGAAAATTTTTTTATCATTTGCAGCACTTTGCTTGGTTGCATCAGTGTACTCTTGTAGAGAGACAGCTAATAAAGCTGAAGAAGCAGCAGACGCCGTAGAAGAAACAACTGAAAAAGTAGTAGACGCGACTAAAGAGAAAGTAGAAAAAGCTGCTGATTCTATGAAAGAAGAGGCTGAAAACGCTGCTAAAAAAGTTTCTGACAGCTTAGGTAAGGCTGTAGAAGGAGCCGTAGACAAGGCTAGTAAGAAAGTAGAAGATGTTATGAATTAATAGCTAATCTTTTTTTACATAAAAACATCCGCCTTGAGCGGATGTTTTCATTTATATTATTTTAATGGTACTTATTAAATAAACCCTCTTTTTCTCGCCTCCTCAATCACGGTTTCGTCGTTGGAAGATTTTATATCGAACAATTCTTTAATATGGTTTTTCCGTTTTTCAATAGCACTCAAAGACAGGTTGATATAATTTCCTAGATTTTTGGTTTGAACACCTCGCGATAAATGATATAAAAT
>JAESTG010000257.1 GCA_016763715.1 Flavobacteriaceae bacterium | reverse complement strand
TACAAAAAAAGACATTGATAGCCTGAATGCTGTTCTTACTGTGGAAATCTCTGCAGATGACTATTCAGAAAAAGTGAATAAAGTACTCAACGATTATCGCAAAAATGCCAATATCCCTGGTTTTCGTAAAGGGCATGTGCCTATGGGGATGGTGAGAAAACAATACGGTAAAGCTGTATTGGTTGAGGAGGTAAACAAATTACTTCAGGATAATCTTCACAAGTAATTAACCGAAGAGAAATTAGATGTTTTAGGAAATCCACTTCCAAAGAATGATGCAGATATAGATTGGAATTCTGAGAATTTTGCATTCGAATTTGAATTAGGACTTGCGCCTGAGTTTAATGTCGATGTGACCAAAAAAGCAGTAACACAGTACAAGGTTATTGCCGATAAAGAAATGATTGAGAACCAAGTGAAAAGTATGCGGAAGCAATACGGAAAGTTGATCTCAAAAACTGAAGTTGCCAAGGGAGATGAAATTACAGGAACTTTTATTTCTGCTGAAAAAGAATTAGAAAATAAAACAACTTTCTCAACTGAAGTTGTAAAAGGCAAAAAACAATTAGCCGCGCTTACAGGAGCTAAAGTTGGTGATGAAGTAGTATTGAAAACAAAAGGGTTATTCAAAGATGATCACGATAATCAACGATTTATTGGAGTTTCTCATGACGAAGCTCATGGTTTGGATATTGAAGTGATCTTAAAAATTGAAGAGGTAAATACTCGTGAAATGGCTGAGTTGAATTAAGAGTTGTTTGATAAGTTGTTTGGAGAAGGCGTGGTTACTTCCGAAGAAGAGCTTAAAGCAAAAATTAAGGATGATGCCGAACGTCAGTTTGAGCAACAAAGCGATCAAAAACTACTGAATGATGTTATTGAATCGTTAATCGAAAATACTAAGTTCGATTTGCCTTCAGCGTTTCTACAAAAATGGATTCAGGTTTCTGGTGAAAAACAATTAACTGAAGACGAAGCAAAAGAAGAGTTTACTAAAAGTGAAAAAGGGCTTCGCTATCAATTAATCGAAGGAAAATTGCGCGCTGAGAATAATTTACAGGTAAGCTTTGAAGAATTAAAGGATTATTCAAAAGATATGATCAAAGCTCAAATGGCACAATATGGCCAAGCGAATCCAACAGATGAAGAAGTTGAAGAGGTTGTAGCTCGTATTATGGGTAACAAAGAAGAAGTGGATCGTCTTAGTGAGCAACTGAATACAAATAAAATCCTTAAGTTCTTTAAGGAAAACGCAAAATTGAAGACTAAGGAAATTACTTATGAGAAGTTCATCAAGGAAGCTTACGCATAAATCCGCAATAAAATAGTTATCTTTAGGGCGGTGAAACTAATATTCATCGCCTTATTTTTTTCAAAAAAAATCGACGTATAATTTATGAACTACGGAAAAGAATTTAAAAAATTTGCTACCAAGGACCAAGGAATAAGCAGCACTTATTATGATCAAATAGTAAGTAGCATGTATCCTACGGCGTTTACTCCAAACATTATTGAAGAACGCCATATGAATGTGGCTGTGTTTGATGTGTTTTCACGTTTAATGATGGATCGTATTATATCTCTGGGAACTGGAATTAATGATCAGATAGCAAATGTGATTCAAGCACAATTGTTGTTTTTGGAAAGTACAGATGCTTCCAAGGACATTCAAATTTATATTAACTCCCCAGGAGGTAGCGTTTATGCAGGTCTTGGGATTTATGATACCATGCAATTTATCAAGCCCGACGTAGCGACTATTTGTACTGGAATGGCTGCTTCTATGGCTGCCGTAATTTTATGTGCAGGTCAAAAGGGTAAGCGTAGTGGATTAACACATTCACGAGTGATGATTCACCAACCAATGGGTGGCGCTCAAGGTCAAGCCAGTGATATTGAAATTACTGCCAGAGAAATTATTACTTTAAAAGAAGAATTATATCAAATTATATCTAAACACAGTGGTCAAAGCTATGATAAAGTATATGAAGATAGTGACCGTGATTATTGGATGAAATCTGATAAGGCATTAAAATACGGAATGATAGACGAGATATTGTCTAGAGGATAAAACTAGGAAAAGAGGCTATGGCAAAAGAAGATTTGGAATGTTCGTTTTGTGGTCGTAAAAAGGCTGAAACCAATCTGCTCATTGCAGGATTGGATGCCCATATTTGTGATCGCTGTATTGAACAAGCGCATGGGATTGTTATTGAAGAGGCTTTGCATTCAACCAATAGTGAGCTGACCAAGGAAATGATGCTGAAGAAACCAAAGGCAATTAAGGCGTTTTTGGATGATTACATTATTGGTCAAGAAAACAGTAAAAAAGTAATGTCCGTAGCGGTTTATAACCACTACAAGAGACTACTTCAGCCAAAGAGTGATGACGATATTGAAATTCAAAAAAGTAATATAATTATCGTTGGTGAAACAGGTACGGGTAAAACTTTAATAGCCAAAACTATAGCTCGTATGCTTAATGTGCCTTTAGCTATTGTAGATGCCACCGTATTGACGGAAGCTGGATATGTAGGTAAAGATGTGGAGAGCATATTGACACGTTTGTTACAAGCAGCCGATTATAACTTAGAAAAAGCAGAGAGCGGGATTGTATTTATTGATGAAATTGATAAAATAGCTCGTAAAAGTGATAACCCATCTATTACACGTGATGTGAGTGGAGAAGGAGTGCAACAAGCTTTACTGAAGCTGTTAGAAGGTACGGTAGTAAATGTGCCGCCAAAAGGTGGTCGTAAGCACCCCGATCAAAAGTTTATTGAAGTAAATACCGAAAATATACTTTTCATTGCAGGTGGAGCATTTGATGGTATTAATCGTCTTATCTCTAAGAGGTTGAATTTGCAAGCGGTAGGGTTTAGTGCATCCAAGAATGAAGATACTTTAGATCGTGATAATATTCTAAAATATATCATACCAAGGGATTTGAAGGATTTTGGGTTAATTCCTGAGATTATTGGTCGTTTACCAGTCTTAACTTATATGAATCCTTTGGATAAAGGAACCCTTCGGGCAATCTTAACAGAGCCGAAGAATGCCATCATTAAACAATACAAGAAATTGTTTGCTATGGATGATATAGATTTTGTTATTACTGAAGAAGCCTTAGATTTTATTGTTACTCAAGCAATAGATTATAAATTAGGAGCGCGTGGATTGCGATCCTTGTGTGAAGCCGTTTTAACAGATGCCATGTATGAATTACCAGGAAGTGATGATAAGAGTTTACACGTTACCATGGAATATGTGGAGGAGAAATTGAACAAGTCTACTATCAAAAAATTGAAAGCAGTTTCCTAGTAATTTAATCTTTTAAAGAATAGAAATATAAAAAGCCTTGGGGGATTATACCTCGAGGCTTTTTAATTAACTTAAACATAGTGTTTGTAACTACGGTAATGCTATTACCGTCTTACATTTTTTGTCAGCAATTTTCTGCTGCATTAATTCCTTTTTGTTTTTTAAAGTATACCCTGCTACTTTTTCCGATTCTTTTTGAATCGAATTTGCAGTAGCACAAGAAGTAAAACTCGCCGAAAAAGTTACGGCCATGATCATTACGATCAAATATTTCATTATTTTCATTACAGCCCCATTTGTAATTTGATATGCCAAACGTACGAAGTAAGAAAAGGACTACCAAAACTTTTAGGCTAACGAATCATAAAACTCGTTAAAGTGCACTAAAAATAATTTTTTTCGATAAAGTGCAGAATATCATCGTTTTATGACAAATATTTCATCGAAAAAACCTGCTTTTAATCGAAGTAAAACTGTCTCTTCAGAAATAGAGGTGTTTAATAGTTAGTTGTACGTCATAAATGAAATATGTACTCTATTCAATATCGGAATTGTAACAAATTTCAGTTTGAACCGTCCTCTAAATTTAACGTTCACTTTAATCAATTCAAGAAACACGGAGGAAATTATGAAAGGTAATTTAGACGATTCTAAATCATTCGATATAAAAATATTATTTGAAATTATTATAGTACTAACCATTATGCTTGGGGTTAAGTGGGTTTCCGATTATTTTGAGATTAATGGTGCTGGGGGATTAGGTATATGGAGCGGAATCTTAATTACTACTTTTTTTATGAAACAACGAAAAGCAAGTTGGGCAGGTTTAGGACTAATTCTCCCAAGAGGTAGACGTGAGTGGCTTATCAATCTTGGGTTGGCATTCTTAACAGTAGTGATAGTTTTTCTTGTTATGGGACTTGTTTTAGACCCCATTTTATCACATTATGGATTAGAAAAACCAGCCGGTGTTGCAGATAGATTTCAATTCTTTCTTGGTAAACCTTTCCTCTTTATTACTTATCTAGTAATAGTAGTTTGGATAGGTGCGGCTTTAGGAGAAGAACTGTTGATGCGAGGTTTTTTGATAAACCGATTGTCTGATTTTATGGGCAAGAGTAAAGTTGCTTGGTTTGTCTCCTTAATAATACATTCCATAATTTTTGGTAT
>JAESTG010000058.1 GCA_016763715.1 Flavobacteriaceae bacterium | reverse complement strand
TTAAAATACTCTTTTTCAAGGTAGTTCCTCTTACAATACTGTCATCTATAATTACTAGGTTGTCGGTAGGGTTTACTACACCATAAGTAACATCATACACATGGGCAACAAGGTCATCGCGACTACTATCTTCAGTAATAAAGGTGCGTAATTTCACGTCTTTTATAGCCAGTTTTTCGGTGCGGATTTTATGAGATTGTATTTCCTGAAGTCGTTCAGGAGTTAGATTGTCCTTTTCTTTTAATATAGCTTCATTTTTCTGTTTATTCAGCTCATCTTGCGCTGCTTCCAACATCCCATAAAAAGATGTTTCAGCAGTATTTGGTATGAATGAAAAGATAGTGTTTTCGGTATCATAATTAATGCTTTCCAACACCTTTGGCATTATTAGCCTTCCAAGCTCTTTTCGTTCTTGATAAATTTCGGCATCGCTTCCTCTTGAAAAATAGATGCGTTCAAAAGAACAAGACTTTCGTTCTAGTGGTTCTAGAATTTGCGAAAGCTCTACATTACCATTCTTTTTGACAATAAGTGCATGCCCTGGTTCTAGTTCAACAACAGATTTGAAAGGTACATTAAACACGGTTTGAATTACTGGGCGCTCACTGGCAACCACAACCACTTCGTCATCTTGGTAATAATAGCAAGGACGAATTCCCGCGGGATCTCTAAGTACAAATGAATCACCATGGCCTAATAAACCAACCATTGCATAACCGCCATCCCAATTTTTAGCTGATTTCTTTAGTATTTTTTCAATTTTTAAATGCTCCGCGATGAATGGGGAAGCATCTCTTTTGTTAAGTCCAGCAGCCTTAGCTTTTTTGTATAGTTTTCGGACAGCATCATCTAAGAAGTGACCAATTTTTTCCATCACAGTAATAGTGTCTGCCTTTTCTTTTGGGTGCATTCCCAATTTGATCAAGTTGCTAAACAAATCATTTGTATTGGTCATATTGAAGTTGCCAGCAATAATCAAATTACGGTGCATCCAATTATTTTGACGTAAAAATGGATGAACGTTTTCAACACTATTTCCTCCAAAAGTTCCGTAGCGAACATGTCCTAAAAGTAATTCTCCTAAATAAGGGATGTGTTTTTTTTGAGCGGCTACGTCATCTTTAATTTCGGGACGCTCATCTATTTCTTTGTTAATACGTCCATTAATTTGAGCGAAGATGTCCTGAATAGGTTGATTGTCATTGGAGCGAATTCGACTAATGTAACGCTCACCGGGGTCGACATCCAGTTTAATACTTGCAAAACCAGCTCCATCTTGTCCTCTATTGTGCTGCTTTTCCATTAGGAGGTACATTTTATTGACCCCATAAAAGGCTGTGCCGTATTTTTCTTTGTAGTATTCTAGTGGTTTTAGTAATCTAATTAAAGCTATACCACATTCGTGTTTTAATGCATCACTCATAATACTTCAGAAATAAATACGCCCCCAATGTCGGGGCGATTTTTTATGTTAATTCAATATCGAATTGAGTTAAATTTTTAAATTGTTGCAAGCGTTGATAGAGCTCTGCTTTGGACAATCCTATGAGACGTTCTGTGCCAAATTTTTCGACTGTAAACGAAGCTAGCGCCGATCCATTTATGATTGCCGTTTTCATATTCTCAAAACTATAATCACCTGTTTTTGCTAGATAGCCAGTAAAACCCCCTGCAAATGTATCTCCTGCGCCTGTTGGGTCGAACACTTCAGCTAAAGGGAGTGCTGGGGCAAAAAACATTTCATCTTCATGAAACAACAAAGCTCCATGCTCTCCTTTTTTGATTACTACATATTTAGGCCCCATCGTCATGATTTTCTTAGCTGCATTTACCAAAGAATATTCTCCTGAAAGTTGTCTCGCTTCCTCATCGTTGATTGTAATTACATCTACTTTAGCAATTACTTGTATGAGCTCTTCCAAAGCACAATCCATCCAGAAATTCATAGTATCTAAGACTACTAATTTTGGATTGTCCATTTGCTCAATAACACTTAGTTGTACTAATGGGTGCAAGTTTCCAAGCATAACCACTTCACTATCTCTATAGTTTTCTGGAACAACTGGGTTAAAATCGGCCAAGGTGTTTAGTTCAGTTGCCAAGGTATCTCTGGTATTCATATCGTTGTGATATTTTCCACTCCAGAAAAAAGTTTTCCCTTCTTTTACAATCTCTAAACCGGAAACATCTAATCCGTTTGAGGCTAACATATCTATGTCTTCTTGAGGAAAATCTCCTCCAACAACCGATACAATTGCTCCGTCCACTTGAAATTGTGATGCAGCCAAACCAATATAGGTTGCAGCACCTCCCAGAATTTTATCTGTTTTCCCAAAGGGTGTTTCAATGGCGTCGAATGCAACAGTTCCAACGATAACAAGTTTGCTCATTTTTAGGGTTTAGAAATGAAGGTGCAAAGATACGTTTTTTGTTGCTTATGAGTCAATCAAAATTTGCTGTAAAATTTGCAATAGTTTGATAAAAACACACCTTGTATTTTACCTTCTTTTATGTCATTCTCTCTTGGTCTTTTCGTCAAATGTATAATCGTTATTTTTCGCAGTAAAAGCCCCTATTATTTTAGATAAAATTTGAGTTAACAATCCTAGTTATGAGCGTTTTAGAGAATAAAGGTTGATGCTAAAGGTATTGAATTGCACCTATTTTAATAAAACAACGAGCATTACATCGAATAAATCGAGCATTACAGCGATTTAATTTAAAAAATTAATTATTATAGAGGGGTAATTCCTACATTACAAATGTATTACACCTCCCCAACTATCTTTATTAATTAATCTAAATTAAAAATTAGAATGAAAAATATTTTCACTCTTACCGTCATGATATTGGTGTCAAATACGTTCTTTGCTCAGGTTGGAATAAATACAGTAACACCTGGAAATGGAGCAATTTTAGATGTAACATCTAGCGACAAAGGCGTTCTTTTGCCGCGAGTGGCTTTAACCTCAACAATCGTTGATTTGCCAGTTGATGAGCCCGATATGGGAGTATTAATTTTTAACACTGCAGCTACAGGGAGTGGTGATACTGCGGTATCGCCAGGGTACTATTGGTGGAACGACACCCTTGATGAATGGCAACGTTTTACCTCGGGAGAGCAGGGGAATCATTATGAAGGTGAACTCTATGGTGGAGGTGTTGTTTTTTATGTATTTGAGAATGGTAATCATGGATTAATTGCTAGCTTGGATGATCTCAATGGTGGGGTGATCACAACATGGGGTCCAGATTATACAGATACGGCATCCGAAAGTTGGTGGGATGGAGAGACGAACACCAATACTGCGATAAGTAATGGCCCTGTCGCAACCGATGCGGTAAAACTGTGTTATGGTTATGTTTCGCCAGACTCTACTTCAGATTGGCACCTTCCTTCAATTGGAGAATTAAAGGCACTTGAAGATGCTGCCTATGTTTTATTTAAAATATTAGATTCAGATGGAGATAGCAGTACAAATGCTCCAGACTATAGCCAGCAATATTGGTCTTCTACGACTTCAGGGAATGATAAAGCCTATCTTTTTAAATTTACAAATACCCATACTGAAATAAAAGATAGAGATGGTAATGGGGACAAATCCATGGTGAGAGCGGTGAGAGCATTCTAAAAAAATCAATAACCTTGAGTTATTTCATCGAGAGTATTCTTCTTTCATCGAAAACCTAAAAACCAATGATGCTATAGCCTGTTAGCTTTACTTAGATTTACGTCTAATGATTTTAAATCCCCAAGTAATGCGAATCAGAATAATAAGTGTTGTTACTATCTTTTTGATTACTTATGGTCTGTCTGCTCAAGTAGGTATTGGAACAGTAAGCCCCTCTGCTGAATTAGAAATTAGCGGCTCCAATACTGGAATACCAACTCTTGAATTGAATCCTCAAAGTGCTCCAACGGGAAGTACAACAGGACAATTGGCTGTAATTGGAGACATGCTTTTTATGTATGATGCTACTCGAGGTAAATGGTTAAGCGTTGAATCTACAACATTAGCTTTGGGGAGAGGAGGGAATATAAATAGCGGAAATTTAAGAGCAACTGGAAACCAAGCAAATAGTCGATCTGGTTATTTGATGCCTTTTAACGGAACTATAGTCGCAATTACTGCTAAGTCTAATGATGGAAATGGAGCGCAGACCAAGCAATTTTCAGTCAGAGTAAGAAATGGAAATACAACCAATACGTCCATGAATATAACGACCTCTTCTTCAGAATATATAAATACCGCTGCAAACGTTGATTTTTCTTCAGGAGATTATATTAATGTAACTAGTAATAATGACGGTAATGGTAATGTAAGTAATGCGTCCGTGGTAATTTGGGTAAAATGGCGTAGATAGAATTATTTTCTTCCAAAATCGGCAGGAATTTCTCCCCAAGCTTTGGTTTCCCATTTAACTATTTTGGTTTGGTAAGGGTTATTTTTCAACCAATTTTCCGCTCGGATTACTAAATCGAAGAGAGTAGCATTCTTTCTAGTTTTAACCAGTTTGGTATTGCACCTTTTCTTTTTAACCCAGCCCATAGCAATTCTAGAATCTGTATAAAGTATGCGATCACTTTTGTGTTGCTTCAGAAAAGCCAAACCATGTACCGAAGCCATAAATTCACCTATATTATTGGTGCCTTGTTCAAAAGGTCCTTGATGAAAAAGTTGTTTAACGGTTTGGGTATCTACCCCGCGGTATTCCATTCTTCCTGGATTACCACTGGAAGCAGCATCCACGGCAATGGAATATAAGTTTGGGTCACCAATCTTGGCTAGCTGTTCTTTGCTTAGAGTTTTCTTTTTAGTGCCTTTCCCTTTATAATCGTTATACTCTTTGTTGTAAGCTACTTTAGCTTCGGCAAAAGTTAAGAACGATTTGTATTGCGCGCCACTAACACCTTTAATAGAACGTTGGCATTCCTTCCAACTGCTGAAAATACCAGCGGGATTACCATACCAAACGACGTAAAACTTTTCTTTTTTTGCCATTTTTCTATTATTGGCTACGGTGTTTTTGTTTTATTTTCTTCGGAAGAGAGGAGAGCCTTAATTACTTGTGGAAAATGCTCATATTCCAACGCATGAACTTTTTTTGCGATTGCTTCTGCGTTGTCTTTGTCGGAAATTCCTACACTTTTTTGACAAATTATGATCCCTTCATCGTAATTTTCGTTTACATAATGAATCGTAATGCCCGTTTCAGTTTCTTTTTTAGTCACGACGGCTTCATGCACATTCATTCCGTACATTCCTTTACCTCCATATTTAGGGAGCAATGCAGGGTGAATATTAATCACTTTATTTGGAAATTCTTTCAGAATAATATCAGGAAATTTCAGCAAAAATCCAGCGAGTACAATAAGGTCGGGTTTCGCCTTTTTAAGGGTTTTAAGCACTCCTTTTTCTGAAAATAACTCTTCTTTAGTGAACGATGAGGCCTTTAT
>JAESTG010000256.1 GCA_016763715.1 Flavobacteriaceae bacterium | reverse complement strand
TGTTTTATGGCAAACTTTAAGCCTTTACGAGGTGATTATGCTGCCGATCAAGCACTTTATACTGTAGAAGCGGATGCTTACGAGCCTAACGATTATAACTTGTATAATATGGCATGTAATGTTAGCGAGAGGGTAGATTCCTCTTACGATGCAGATTCTTACGAATATTCCTCAACCATGAACCCTAATGTTAACGACCCTAAAAACATGCGTAAAGTTGTACGTGGAGGTTCTTGGAAAGATGTTGCATATTTCTTGCAAGTAAGCACAAGAGATTATGAGTATGCAGATTCAGCACGAAGCTATATTGGCTTCAGAACAGTGCAGGATTATATGGGTACTGATATAACAATGAATAAACACTTTGGAGATGCCCGTTAGGCACCTACAAACCGAAACAAGCTAAATCTTAACTTAACTATACTTAACTTAAAAACTGTATTATGGCACAATCAAGATCATCTAAGAAACTTTTTAATTTGGCCTATGGGCTAGGAGCTTCTATCGTAATTATGGGAGCATTATTTAAAATCCTTCACTGGGAATTAGGGCCATTGAATGGAGGGATTCTTCTTGCTGTAGGTTTGATTACTGAAGCAATCATTTTCGCAATCTCTGCTTTCGAACCCGTAGATGACGATTTAGATTGGTCTTTAGTATATCCAGAATTGGCTGGAGGAAAAGGTATTGGTAAAGATGCTGCACCTCAAGATGCCGAAGGATTACTTTCTAAGAAATTGGATGAAATGTTGAAAGGAGCTAAAATAGATTCAGAATTAATGAACAGTCTTGGTGATAGCATTCGCTCTTTCGAAGGTGCCGCTAAAGGAATTGCCCCTACTGCTGAAGCAATGAGTTCTACTAAGAAATACAGTGAAGAAATGGCATTGGCTGCAGCCCAAATGGAGTCTTTGAATAGTCTTTATAAAGTACAAGTAGAATCTACAAGTCGTCAAACTGAAGTGAACGAGCGTGTTGTAGAAAATGCAGAACAATTGAAAGCCCAAATGGAACACTTAACAACCAACCTATCTTCATTGAATGGAGTATACGGAGGTATGTTATCTGCAATGAATAGTAAATAATAGTTTTTTAACTGAATATTAATTTAAAAAGAAATTAAAATGGCAGGAGGAAAACTATCCCCAAGGCAGAAGATGATTAACCTAATGTATTTGGTTTTCATTGCAATGCTAGCACTTAACATGTCCAAAGAGGTATTATCTGCTTTTGGATTGTTGAACGAAAAAATGACAAAGGCAAATGTTGCTACAGCTGAACGTAACTCTTCATTTATGATGGGATTGGCTACTAAAGCAGGTGATGAGCCAGAGAAATATGCTGCGCTTAAGGCAGATGCAGATAAAATTAGTGCGATTTCAAGCGATTTGGATTCTTTTATCGAATCTATGAAAGCTCAAGCAATAGAGAAAATTGAAGATCCGAAGGATTATGAGGTAATGGATAAAACAGATTTCTTTGACCATCGCTTTTTTAATGCTGATAAGTACAAAAAGGGGGGGCAAGATTTTTTAGATAAAATGAATGCTTACAGAACTGAGATGAGTAATATATTGCCAGTTGCAAACTATCCTGCAATTAACAAAGCAATCAATGAAAATTTCTCAACATCTGAAGTGGAAAATAGAGATGGTAAAAAAGTAGACTGGTTGCGATACAATTATGAAGGGTTTCCTTTGGTAGCCTCTTTAACGAAGTTAACTTCGTTACAAGCCGATATTAAAACTACTAAAAGTGAAGTGCTTTCTAAAATGTTGGCAGGTGAGCAAGATAAGGCGTTGTCTTTTGATAACTACAACACTTTTATGGACGTTCCTAAGTCAGCATTCTACCCAGGTGAAACTTTTAATGGATCTATCTTGTTAGGTAGAACCGATGCAAGTACTGTTCCTCAGAGAGAAGATTTGTCTTTGGACGGAAGAAAATTAGTTAAAGATACAGATTATACCATCGAAGGTGGTAGAGTGGTATTGAAAGTAGGAGCTGGAAGTCCGGGAGATCATAAAATTACTGGCTTCTTGTATTATGGTGAAGGTGGAGAAGAAGTAGAAGTTAAAGTTGAAACTGGCTTTGCTACGATTTCTAAGCCAAATGCAGCGGTGATTTCAGCAGATAAAATGAATGTTGTGTACCGTGGAGTGGTTAATCCTATGACTATTTCTATTCCTGGTATTCCAGATAGTAAAGTAAGTGCCTCAGGTAATGGTCTTACTAAAGCAACGGGAAGTAAATATAACATGACTCCTAAACAAGGTAGAACAGTTTCTATTTCTGCTAGAGGTACTTTGCCTGACGGTCAAGTAGTAAACACTACTTCTGAATTCCGTATTAAGGATATTCCTAGACCTACAGGAACCATTCGTGGAGAAGATGGAGATGGAGGGTGCGTACGTATGCAACGTCAAGGATTGGAAATTTCAAGTGTTGGTGCAATGCTGCCAGACTTCGATTTCGACTTGAAGTTACGTGTAACAGGATTCAGTTTTAAAGTGTCAGGACAGCCTACAGTTAAAGTAAGTGGAACCAAATTGAACACTCAAGCTAAGGCTGCCTTACGTAGAGCTAAGCGTGGTGAAACTGTTCAAATTTTTGATATTAATGCAAATATTGCAAATAACTCAGGGTATAAATTGAAGAAAATATCTCCAGTTTGTATTGAGTTAACAAACTAAAAGTAAAAATTTCGTTTTATGAATGTGAGAAACGTTGTTATATGTGGAATAGGTCTTATGATAGGTGTGGGTGCAACAGCACAAATTAACATACTTAACGCTAAGACCCCTCAGGAAATTGGAATTAAAACAGAAGCACAAATTGCTTACGATAACGATGAGCCGTTACCTTACGGCTATGTTGACGAGCGTGATGTTCTTTGGTCTAAAACCACTTGGGAGCTTATTGATCTTGATGAAAGAGTAAATTTTCCATTGTATTACCCAATTGACACCAACAACATTGGAGCTGAAAGACGTTCTTTATACGATGTTTTGGTAAAAGGGATTAAGGATGGAAAAATCGAACATGTATATGCCGATTCTTATTTCACGGAAAAAAGAACCTTACAGGATATTGAAGCATCTTTGGTGTATAGCGATACTACCGATTTAGGTATTGAGCAATTTAATGCCGAAGGTAAAGTTGATCCAGAATACATTCGTAAGTTTACGTTGGATGCTGGTGATATTGAGGCTTGGAAGATTCGTGGAATCTGGTATATGGACAAGCGTCAAGGTGAATTAAGGTATCGTATGATGGGTATTTGTCCTATGGCAAATGAAGCACGTTCCAAAGCTTTTGAAGATGATGGAGCAGATTCATCAGTAGAGTTGTTTTGGATATGGTTTCCAGAGGCAAGAAAGATACTACATGAAGCTAAAGCTTTCAATCGTAAAAATACATCGATGCCAATTTCTTACGATCACTTATTGAACTCTCGTAGATTTCATGGTGTGGTTTATCAAGAAGATAACGTTCAAGGTGACCGTGGTGTTGCAGATTATATTAATGATAATGCTTTGATGCAACTCTTAGAATCTGATCGTATTCGCGAGGTAATTCGTAATATCGAAATAGACATGTGGAACTACTAAAGTTTCCTAATATATAATATAGAAACCCTCCTTAGCTTTATGCTTCGGAGGGTTTTTTAGTCTATGTACTGTCTGTGGAATAAACTTTTTATTGATATAGTTAAAGTATATTTGTTGGGTGAAAGAAGTAGATTATATAGTTGTTGGATTGGGGATTGCTGGACTTGCTTTCTGTGAACGATTGAGACAAGAAGGGAAAAGTTTTGTAGTCTTCGAAGCCTCCTTTACTTGTGCTACTAAAACGGCCGGGGGTGTGGTGAACCCAGTAGTGCTTAAACGTTTTACTCCCATTTGGAACCTTTCTCAATTTCATGCCGAAGCCTATCCTTTCTATCACCAAATTTCAAAGCGCCTTGAAGTAGATTTTTTACAGAACGTCTCACTTCAACGTGTTTTTAATAATGTAAAAGAGCAAAATGATTGGTTGGTCGCTAGTGATAAAACCAATTTAGCTACCTTTCTTTCTTCGGAATTAATAAAAAATGATAACCCATTTATAGAAGCGCCTTTTGGTTTTGGAAAAGTAAATGAGGTATTTAAAATTGACACACTTCTTTTGATTGAAGCGTATAGTGAAGATTTACTTCGGAAGGAACAACTCATTTCAGAGAAATTCGATTATGAATTAATCAAATTGGATCAAGGAGTCTCTAGTGAAACAGACGTGAATGAATCACATTCTATTCAGTATAAAAACTACAAGGCAGGTAAAATAATATTTTCAGAGGGTGCTGCAGCTGTGAATAACCCCTATTTTAACATAGATTGTCTTATTCCGAAGAAAGGGGAGTACATCGTGTTTAAAGCACCTCAATTACGCTTAAAAAGCATTTTAAAAGGGTCTATTTTCATTATCCCTTTGAGAAATGACCTTTATAAGGCGGGAGCTACATTTGACCACGATAGCCGCACTCCTGAAATCACTATGGAAGGGGAAACTCAATTGGTAGCATCGGTTCGTAAATTAATTCACTGTCCTTTTGAAATAGTAGATCAAATGGCTGGGATGCGACCCACGGTTAAAGACCGAAGACCTCTTTTGGGTTCTATTGCTCATAAACAACTGCTTTTCTTTAACGGTCTTGGGACACGAGGATTGGGAATGGCTCCATTACTTTCCAAGCAATTATATGATTTTGTTGAGGGTCAAACCCCCCTTCCAGATGATGTGAATATCCAACGATTTGTAAAATAGATGCTTAATTATACTTTCGTTTGATCAAATTTAAAAAACAAATTAATCCAGATATTTCGAGATAACCGCAAAGTGATTGGTAGTAAAAGTAGCATTACAACGGCTATAGCGATGAAGCTGTATAGACGACCCAAGTCTAACAAAAAATAGCAAATTGCAAAAGCAATTCCTGCAAAAGTGATACCCACGGGATAACTCACATACATGGCGCCATAAAAAAAAGAAGGTTCAATTTTAAATTTTGTATTGCAATGTGGACATCGCTCGTTCATTTTAAGAGTTTCTGAAAAATGATAAGGGTTGGGATTTTGAAACATTTTCCCAGTGTGACAAACGGGGCATTTGCTAGTTACGATGCTGTAAATTTTACGGCCTTTCAAGAATCCCATAAACGGTTTTTTTTGTGTGACAAAATTAAGCATCTTTGCACAAAATATGAGTTAGGTACATGCTAAACATCCATAATTTATCCGTTTCTTTTCAAGGTGAATACTTATTTGAAGGTATCACATTTATGCTCACACCCGGAAATAGGGTAGGGTTGGTAGGTAAAAACGGTGCCGGAAAGTCAACCTTATTGCGCATCATCTCTGGCGAACAGGAGTATGATGAGGGGTCCATTGCTACCGATAAGGATATATCCATTGGTTTTTTAAAGCAGGATATCGACTTTACCAAAGGACGTACTGTATTAGAAGAATCCTATGAGGCTTTTGTTGAAATCAAAAAATTAGAAAAGCAGCTCGAACAAATTAATATTGAATTAGCAGAACGGACCGATTATGAGAGTGATAGTTATCATAAACTCATGGTCGATTTAAATGAAGTGCAGCATCAGTATGAAATTCATGGGGGCTATAACTATCAAGGAGAGACGGAACGAATTTTACAAGGATTAGGTTTTCAGCGAAAAGACTTTAATAAAGTAACTGAAACTTTTTCTGGTGGATGGCGTATGCGTATTGAATTGGCAAAACTATTACTTCAGAATAATGATATTCTATTGCTCGATGAACCAACTAACCACCTTGATATCGAGTCTATTTTGTGGTTGGAAGATTTTCTGAAAAATTACTCGGGAGCGGTGGTGCTGGTTTCTCACGATAAAATGTTTCTTGACAATGTGACAAACAGGACTATCGAAATTTCTCTTGGGAAAATTTATGACTATCCTAAACCTTATTCAAAATATCTAATACTTCGCCAAGAACTAAGAGAGCAGCAGTTAGCAACTCAAAAGAATCAACAAAAGCAAATAGAACAAACGGAAAAGCTTATTGAGAAGTTTCGAGCCAAGGCTAGTAAGGCTACCATGGCTCAGTCACTGATTAAAAAGTTAGACAAAATAGATCGTATTGAAGTAGATGAAGACGATAACTCGGTGATGACGCTTCGTTTTCCAATGTCGGTGATGCCTGGTAAAGTGGTAATTTCTACCGAAAGAGCTTCCAAAAGCTACGGAGACAATCATGTGTTAACTAATGTAAATTTGTTGGTGGAACGTGATAGTAAAATTGCCTTTGTGGGGCAAAATGGACAAGGAAAATCTACCTTGGCAAAGATGATTGTTGGAGATGTTTCTTATGAAGGAAAAGTGGAGTTGGGTCATAATGTGCAAATTGGATATTTTGCTCAAAATCAGGCCGATTATCTTGACGGAAGTAAGACTGTGGAAGATACTATGATTGATGCTGCCGATGAGAAAACACGCCCAAGAGTTCGTGATATTTTAGGAGCATTTTTGTTCAGAGGAGAAGAAGTAGATAAGTATGTGCGAGTACTTTCTGGAGGCGAACGAAACCGGTTGGCTTTGGCAAAATTACTCCTACAACCCTTTAATGTTTTGGTAATGGATGAGCCAACCAATCACCTTGACATCAAATCAAAGAATGTCCTTAAGAGGGCGTTGACCAAGTTTCAGGGTACGTTAATTTTAATCTCTCACGATAGAGATTTCTTGCAGGGTTTAACAAATAAGGTTTATGAATTCAAAGATCAAAAGATTAGAGAATATTTAGGTGATATTGAATATTTCTTAGCGCAACGAAATCTTCAAAATTTAAGAGAAGCTGAAAAGAGAACGAAGGTTGTTTCCGAAGAAAAGAAAGGTGTTGCTAGTGGCAAACAAGGCTATGAGCAACAAAAGAAACTAAAATCACTTCAGAATAAATTAAGTAAAGCCGAAGCTAATATTAATAAGTTGGAGCGTGAAATAAAAGAAATAGATACACAGCTTTCAGTCAACTACGAAGAGACGATTGCCAAACCCAACTTTTTTGACACTTACCAGCAGAAAAAGAAAGAATTGGAGTACCTAATGGAGCAATGGGAGGAAGTGACAGAGAAGTTAGAGTCCCTTTCCTAATGTGTTTAATGAGTGAATTTCATCTATTAGTTTGATTTAGAATAATTTGTTTTTTAAGACAGAATTAACACCCTTACTTAGTCATCATTGTTAGCTTTGCTTCTTGGCTATAATGCCATGGAAACCATCAATGCCAAAATAAATGCGAAAAGTAATACTTTCCATGCTCGGCATCCTACTTATTACGGGTGCTTTTTTTGCCTCAAAAGCAATAGTAGCAGGTAATCAAAGGGTACGGCCTAAACCAAAAAAAGTAATTAAAACAGTATTTGTAGATACCGTGACAAATGGGACGGTACCTATTGATATTTCTGCAAATGGAAATTTGGTTGCCCAACGGAGGCTGGAGATTTTTTCTGAAGTTCAAGGTGTTTTCCAACAAGGGGGGAAGTTATTTAAACCAGGTCAAACATATACCAAGGGGGAAAGCTTGCTTAGATTGAACAATGCTGAATATTACGCTTCAGTGCAATCTCAGAAAAGTGCATTGTATAATCAAATTACGGCTATTATGCCCGATTTGAGGTTGGATTACCCTGAAGTTTTCACAAAGTGGCAAGATTACCTCAATGGTTTTGATATTAATAAAACGACTCCAGTTTTGCCTGAGATGACTTCAGAAAAAGAGCGTTATTTTATCTCTGGACGAAATATCCTAACTAATTATTACAATGTGAAAAACTTGGAGCAGCGATTGTCTAAGTATCGTATTACGGCACCTTTTACAGGAATACTGACAGAAAGTTTAGTTACTGAAGGAACTCTTGTTCGTCCTGGTCAGAAGTTAGGAGAGTTTATAGATACAAGTGTATACGAACTAGAGGTTGCCATAAGTAAAACCTACGCTGATTTATTGGAAGTGGGAAACGAGGTTAAACTTACCACTTTAGACAATGAGAAGTTTTATATGGGAAAAGTGTCTCGTGTTAATGGAAATATAAATCAAGCATCACAAACAATCAATGCCTATATTGAAGTGAGAGATAAGAACTTGCGTGAAGGTGTTTATTTAGAGGCCGTACTGCAGGTAAAGGAAGAAACCAATGCCATTTCCATCTCACGAAGTCTATTACAACCAAATGGACAACTTTTTACGGTACGTGATTCAATATTGGATGTTATAGATGTAAAACCAGTTTATTTTTCAGAAAAAGAAGTGGTTGTAAAAGGTGTTCCTGAGGGGACGGTTATTGTTAGCAAACCAGTTCCTGGGGCATATGCAGGAATGCTAGTTAAAGTATATCAGCAAAATAAGTCCAAGTCACAACAAGAGTAACATGCGTAAGATTATAGAATACTTTATAAAATACCATGTCGCAGTTAATGTGATCGTACTTACGTTTGTGGTTTTCGGAATATTTGGAGCAATTTCTCTAAAATCTTCTTTCTTTCCACTTGTAGATTCCAAGAATATCAACATAAATGTCATTTACCCTGGAGCTTCTCCTCAAGAAGTTGAAGAAGGAATTATTCTGAAAATAGAAGATAACCTTAAAGGGTTAAATGGTGTTCAACGTGTTACATCTACCTCAAGAGAAAACAGTGGTAATATAAATGTAGAAATCGAAAAAGGAAAGAATATCGATTTTATGCTCTTGGAAATAAAGAATGCAGTAGATCGTGTTCCATCATTTCCAACGGGAGTGGAGCCCCTGGTTGTTTCAAAACAAGA